>JAKAXS010000135.1 GCA_021816505.1 Pseudomonadota bacterium | reverse complement strand
TCGACGGCGAACCCCGAAAATTCCATCGAGAGCTCTCCGGCGATCGGATGGTGCAGGATTTTATGCCCGTCGCCATCACCCTGCACGTCGTTGTCGCGCCACATCGCCGCGAATTCCGGGCTTGTGGCGCACAACTCATCGACCAGCGACTGGACGTTGCGCGCCGCCCCCGCACGGGCCACATCCACGCGGAATGAGGCCACCACATATCGCGCAACGCTCTGCCAGTCGGATTGTGCCGCGCGCATGCGGCTGTCGCGAAACATCATGCGCAGGACGTTGCGCGGCCCGTCCGGTAACGTGCTGTAATCCGTCAGCACTGCCGCAGCCGCCTTGTTCCACGCGATCACATCCCAGGTCGCTGTGCGGATGAAAGCGGGGATGTGGTCCAAGCTGTCGAGCAAGCGCTGTAGGCGGGGCGTGATGCCATCCGGCTCCTGATAGCGGGCTTCCGGCGGCCGGCCCAACCCGAGTAGAAACAGATGCTCGCGCTCTACATCGGTCAGCATCATGGCCCGGGCAATGCGATCCAGGACATCGGCGGAAGGGGCGCCACCGCGTCCCTGCTCCAGCCAAGTGTACCAGGTGGCACTGACATTGGCCCGTTGCGCCACTTCCTCGCGCCTGAGCCCCGGCGTCCGCCGCCGTACCATCGAGTAGCCAAAAGCGGTGGGGTCGAGCCGGGTGCGGCGGTCCTTCAGATAGATTCCGAGTGAATGGGCGTCTGTCATCCTGTTAGGCATTATACCTGTATAATCTCACTACTTTATCCGTATGATCAAGGTACCAATATCTCACCTGTCCGAACAGGGAGTCTCGCTCATGCGCGTATTCGTCACCGGCGCGGCCGGTTTCATCGGCACCGCCACCACGAAGGAATTGATCGCCAACGGGCACGAGGTGCTGGGCCTTGCCCGCTCCGATGCCAATGCCGAGACGCTGGAGAAACTGGGCGCAAAGGTTCATCGCGGTTCGCTCGAAGACCTCGACAGCCTGCGCGAAGGTGCGAAGGAAACGGATGGTACCATCCATCTCGCCTTCATCCACGATTTCACGAAATTTGCGGAGAACGGACAGATCGATAAACGCGCCATCGAGGCGATGGGCGACGTGTTGGAAGGCACCGCCAAGCCTTTTATCGTCACCTCGGGAACGGGCCTTATCGCGCCAGGTGTTGTGGTCACCGAAGACATGCGGCGCGATTCCAGCCCGCATGTCCCGCGCGTATCGGAGCAGGCCGGGCTCGCCTATGCGTCGCGCGGCGTGCGCGCCATGGCGATACGTCTGCCGCAGGTTCATGGCGGCGACGGCAGAGCCGGCCTGATCACCTATTTTCTCGAAGGCGCGCGCCGCAGGGGTGCGGCGGCTTATGTCGACGAAGGTTCCGAGCGCTCGGCGGCGGCACACAGGCAGGATGTCGCCCGCCTCTACCGGCTCGCGCTGGAGAAAGGCGTGGCGGACGGGATCTATCACGCCGTCGGCGAGGAGGGCGTGCCCATGCGCCAAGTCATCGACGTGATTGGCCGTGCCCTGAACGTGCCCGTGGTTTCGATCAGAAAAGAAGAGGCAGGCGACTACTACGGACCTTTGGCGATGTTCGCCGGTCTAGACATGCAGGCATCCAGCGCCCTGACCCAGCAGCGGCTGGGCTGGACGCCCACGGGAATCGGCCGTATCGCCGATATCGGCCAGCCCGGATACTTCAACGTCTGACGATGAGGTGGCCGTTGGCGACAGGAACTTCATCTATCCGGTCGCCGGTTCCGTGGGCGCTCCGACGACGATATTTTGGCCGATGAGCGGATGGCGCTTCATCGCTTCGATTGTCGAAGATCGGCCGATCGATGTCGATCGTCGCTGAAACCGAGCCGTTTTCGAATTGCAGAAATTCCGCTTTGAAATCAAAAGCGCAAATTCCTGACGGATCGGACGTACGGTGTTTGAGCAAGTGCGGAAAAATTTGCGCTGCTATATCAATGCATCACCATGACTTAAAGCAATCGAGTGGGAGTGACGGATACCAACGGCGGCAATTTTGGCCGTCGTGTAACTGTCTTTTCCGTCCGCAATGTACTGCCGCTGGGCTGGCGTTCTCCGTTTCTGATCTCACAACTCAGATTTGCCCCACGGCCGGAGCGATGTAAAGCCGCGTCAAAAGGCTGGAGGGCTGTAGCGTAGACTCGAGTGCAAAAGGGATGGTCTGGTTCGCGCCGATAAGAGGATTTGGCTTGTCTCACGGCGAAAATGGCCGAGCGCTGGCGCCTGCTCAGGAACGCAAGCAATCCGTAGTGCATGATTGGCTCGAAGCGGGAGTTCTCTGATGGCGAGCGTAGCGTTGTTCCACTCGGTGTTGGGGTTGCGACCGGGTGAACAGGAAGCGGTTCCGTGAGTGTCAGTGATTATGATGCCGCGGCAGCGCGATCAACTGGCCTGGGCCATCCATTGGACCGCATCGGCCCCCGCCGGAATGCGGAGTGGCGCGTTCGCATCGGTTGCCGCCTGCCAGATGGCGTCCGCGACATCGCCGGCATGCGTGACGGGACCTTTGTCGTCACGGAAATTGGCGATCATAGCTTCGATCAGTGGCTTGTAGTCGGGGTTATCAAGCCCCCGCAGGTGCGGCATCGCGTTCTCGCCAAACTGGGTTTCGGGTGAGCGACCGGGCAGCACGATATGCACGCGCACGCCGAACGGCTGCATCTCCACCGCCAGGCTCTCCGTCAGCGCGTTCACGGCCGCCTTGCTCGCGCGATAAACGCTGACGAGCGGCAGGGGCCTGAGCGTCGCAGTCGACGTCACGTTGATGATCACGCCCGACCGGCGCTCACGGAACCTGGGCAGAACCGCCTGCAACATGGCCAGCGTGCCCAAAGTATTGGTCTCGAACAACTGCCGTGCCGCCTCGGGCTCGATCAATTCGATCGGCACCGCCGCGCCGAAGCCGGCATTGTTGACCAGCACGTCGATCGCACCGGCCTTTTCCATGGCGTTGGCGATGCTCGTGGGATCGGTGACATCGAGCGGCAGGATAACGAGATTGTCGGAGGCCGGCAGAATGGCAGGGTTCGGCTTACGCATCGTGGCGATCACCTTCCAATCTCGCTCGAGGAACAGTTTCGCGGTTTCGAGACCGAAGCCCGAGGAACAGCCGGTGATGAGGACGCTGGGCATGACATTGCTCCGATGGTGTTGAAAGCAATCCAAAGATGGCCAGCGCGGGCGAGACGTTCTATGGTTGAAAATCCTGAATAAGTTTGCGATAGTCCTGATATGGCCATAGACCCGCTCGCCGAGATCGTGACCCTGCTCCAGCCGTCGGCCAGCTTCTCCAAGCTGGTTGAATATGCCGGGCGCTGGCGGATCCGCCGCGATGTCGAAGGCAAGCCCGTCTATTTCGCGGTCCTGGAAGGTGCCTGTCGCGTGGTCCGCCCGGACCAGCCGCCGACCCTGGTGCGCGCCGGCGATTTCCTGCTGTCACCCTCAACCAACGATCAGGTCATCGAGAGCATCGAAGCGCCGCCTCGTGGGATTGCGATGCTGCCGGTCGAGCTTGGCGAAGGGCGCTTCCGCGTCGGCCGCTCGGGCGAGGCGATCAATCTCAGGATGCAGGTCGGTTTGTGCAGTTTCTCGTCACCGGACGCGGCGTTGCTCGTCTCCCTGTTGCCGTCGCTGGTGGTGGCGCGCGGCGAACCGCGGCTTGCGACACTGATGCAGCTGGTCGGCGACGAGACCCGAAATGCGAGGCCGGGACGAGAACTGATTTTGGAGCGTCTGCTTGAAGTGCTGCTGATCGAAGTGTTGCGTTGTGGGGCCAACACCGCCTCACTGCCCAGTGTCGCGCGCGGGCTGTCTGACGACCGCCTGGTTGCGGCTTTGCGTGCCATGCATGCGAAACCGGCGTATGGCTGGACGGTCGCTGATCTTGCGGCTGAAGCCGCGATGTCGCGCTCGGCCTTCTTCGCTCGCTTCAACCGGATCGTCGGAATGCCGCCGATGGAATACCTGCTCACCTGGCGCATGGCGCTCGCCAAGCGCCTGTTGCGAACCCGCGAACTCGCGATCGAGCACGTCGCCGCTCAGGTGGGCTATGGTTCGGCAAGCACATTCAGCACCGCCTTCACGCGGCATGTCGGAATGCCACCGGCGCGCTTTGCGCGGGAGACCGTCGCCGGATGACATGAATGGGAGCTGGGACTGCTGCCCTTTACGCTCCCGGAGCAAAGGCATTCTGGCAGACACTCAGCGTTCCGGCTTCACCTGTCCCGTCACCCAGCGCGCCTTATCGGACGCGAGGAAGGCGATGACGTCGGCCACGTCGGCGGGTTGACCGACACGCGAGAATACGGACATCGCTTCCGCACCGGCACGCACCTCCGAGTTCACCAGCCATGCAGCGTTCATGTCAGTCTCCGTGACTCCTGGCATGACCGTGTTCACCGTGATGCCACGGGGGCCGAACTCTGGAGCAAGCGCCAATGTCAAGGTTTCAAGCGCATCTTTTGATGCAGCGTAAGCGGGATGGGTCGGTGCGGCGACGCGGGTAAACCCCGTCGAAATGTTGATGATACGTCCATTGTCACGAATATGATCAGCGAGGGCTTGAATAAGAAAGAAGGGTGCTTTTAGATTTATCGCCAGTATTTCATCAAACACGGCCTCGCTGGTATGCGCGAGGGAAACTGCCGGGGCAACGCCAGCGTTGTTGACGAGTAGGTCGAGCCACGGCTCCCCCGTGGTTGCGATCGCAGCCGTCTTGAATTGGTGCCAGATACTGTCTGTGGCTTCCTTGCCTTCCTGCAAGTCTGCCACGATCGCCACGGATTTTGCTCCGAGCGCCTCAATCTCGCGCACGGTCGAGTGGGCGGCATCCGCATTGCTCGCGTAATGCACACCGATAAAGCTCGCACCCTCCTTCGCCAGCACCAGCGCCGCGGCGCGGCGAATCCCCCGTGAACTGCCCGTTATCAGAGCGACTTTGTTCGACAATGCTTTGGAAATCTCAGGCTCCGTGGCAGCCCTATAGGCTCAATCCCGGATGTCAAAGCGGGCCACCTTGCCATTTCGAAAACGGAAAACGTGTTCGACCATCTTGCCTTTAAGACCGTGCGTCTGCCCTTGGAGCGGCTTGCCTTCGCGGTCGCGGACGGTCTGCCGGACTTCCGCGACGATCGTGCCATCCTCCGTTCGATGAAAGCCGACAGGTTCGACGTGCGGACTGACCATGGACCACTGGCGGGTCCAGTAGGCGCGGATCGCCTCGCGGCCATGGACGTAGCCACCATCCATACCGTTGGCCCAGACGACATCATCGGCGAGCGCGGTCAGCACCCCGTCTATGTCCCGGGCGTTAAAGCGATCGTACATGCGTTCGAGCATTTTGACGTCATCGTCCATTGGGTTTCCCTTGTATAGTGCGGGTGTTGGCCATCCATTGGCAGCGCGTTCCGTTTCGCGCTTGGCAGCATCGTGGTTCCATTGCCTGTAGAACTCGTCGTACTTGCCGTCTCGTTCACGCCATCTGCGAGGCCCGCGCCAGTGCCTGCGTGTCGATGTACTCCCGGATGCTCGTCAGTCTGCCGTTCCGGACCGTGATGGCGAAGATGAAGTGGTCCTCGAACGTCCTGTTCGTGGCCTTGACCTTGCCCCTGGCGAAACCGACGACAAAGACCCGGTCTCCCTGCGCTACGTATTCACGGGGCTCCGTGCACGTTTCCAACGTCCTGGATGCTGTCTCAAGCAAATCCGCCAATCCCACGTGCCCGCGGCGCGTGCCGGCCAGCGGCCAGTCCTTGCCCGGGATGATCCATTCGATGTCTTCGGCGACCAGCGCCAGTAGGCCCTTCCTGTCGCTGCGGCCGATGGCCGCGAAGAAGTCTTTCACGGTCTGGATGTTTTTCTCGGTACTCATGGGAATTTCTCCATTTCCGTTGGATCGGATCGTGCGCGATCAGATTACGTGCGTCGCGTCCCTGCCGGTTCGGACGCAAAGCTTCTCGGGTCGCGCGTGGTTGCAACGGACACTTCGATGCCGTTGCGGGCAAACGCCTTGGCAAGAGCGTGGCCGATCTTGCCGAAGCCGATGATTGCGTAGTTCATGATATTCTCCTTCGGTTTTTCGGCACGGTTAGAGCTTGTAGCCGCCGCTCGCCTCGATCGTCTGGCCGGTCACCCAATGGCCTTCATCCGAAGCCAGGAACGCCACGACGGCGGCGATTTCCTCAGGCTCGCCGAAGCGGCCCAACGCGATTTGGGCCTCGACCGCCTTTACGAGTTCGGGATTCTCTCGGATGGCGGCGTTCGCGTCCGTTCGCGTGTAGCCCGGCGCGACGGCGTTCGCGGTAATCCCGCGCGGCCCCAGCTCCAGCGCGAGCGCATGGGTCAGGTTGTTGATGGCCGCTTTGGCCATCGAGTAGACGGGGGCGGCTGTCACGGGCTTCGTGGCCGCAGCGGAAGAGATGTTGATGATGCGTCCACCATCGGCAAGACGATCCATAGCGGCCTGAACGATGAAGAAAGGCGCGCGGGCGTAGACCGCGATCAGGGCGTCCCAACTCTCCGGCGTCGCGTCTTTGAAGCCAATAAAGCCGAAATTGCCAGCGTTGTTGACCAGAATGTCGAGGGCGTTGCTTCCGTTCCGCCTGGTCAACTCGTCATCGAGTCTTTCGAACAAGGTCGGGATGGTTGCGGGGTCGGCGAGGTCCGCGTGGATCGCGAACGCAGTGCCTCCGGCTTTCTCGATGGCCGTGACTGCCTCGTCTGCGCCTGACTTGCTGGCGTTGTAGGTCAGCGCGACGGTCGCGCCGTCCTTCGCAAGATGTTCGGCGATGGCGCGGCCAATGCCCCGAGATGCACCGGTAACGAGAGCCGGATCGTTTGCGCGTTTGGATTTCGGGTGCCATGCTCAACCGACTAGTGTAGCTTGACATCGGTGCCGACGCCGAGCTGCTCGGCTGTATAGGTTGGGAACGACGCCCGATGGGGGACTTCAAGGATCTTGACGAGAGTCAACTCGCGCAAATTCGGGACTCTCTCTGGAACCGTCAATATTATCTTTTCACCGGATCCGGCGTTAGTACCGACTCCGTCGGACCAATGGGGCAGCTAGAGTCAGCGTCTGCACTGAGAGATAAGCTGTGCGATATCAATGATATACCGAGGAACCGGTCCCTCCAACAGGCATACAGCCTTCTTGATC
>JAKAXS010000134.1 GCA_021816505.1 Pseudomonadota bacterium | reverse complement strand
CGTGGCGTTGGCCTCCACGTACTGCATCGAGACGGCTTTGACATCCAGGAACTTGCCGCCGAGCTAGGCCCCGCTCACCGCGCCGCCGGTGATCGACTTGTTCTCCGCATAGACGTCCGAGCCGCCACCGGAAGACGCTCCGCCGTTTTGGCGGTCCTGCCGCTCGAGCAAGATTGTTTGGATGCGCTGGATGGCCGACCAAGCGGACGGCCCCGACGCCGGCGATGCCCCGTTGCCGAACCCGAACGATTGCTGCGAGGCGAACAGCGACGGGCTTGCCCGCCCGAACGCGTTGAAGGGCCGGGTGAAAGTGTATGAATTGCCTTGAATCTTCATCGTTGGGCGCTCGTTCGGTTTGGCCCATTTTGAACCCAGGCTCTGAATGAGCCCTTAAGCCGCCGCTTTGGATTCTACGGATCCTGTCGTGTCAGAAGATCGCTCTGGCCGATATCAACCCGAGAGCTTCACAGGATCTCGGGATTTTTTGTTGGATGCGGGCGCAGCAACCGGCGTGTCGCGTGCGGGTGAGCGGTGGCTCGACCATCGAGTCGACATTTCGAACACATCGACGGGGCAGGCGTCGATGCACCCTCCGCAGTTGAGGCAGGCGCCTGAATCGACGACCCGCGTTCCGCTGCCGTGCAACGCCGGCGAGATGATCTGCGGTTCGGGGCAGACCCTGAAACAGGCGCCGCAATTGGTGCAGCTTTCGCGCCGCGTCGCCGCTACACGCACCACGCTGGCCCGGCCAATGACGCCATAGAACGCGCCGACTGGGCATATGTGGCTGCACCATCCCCGCCGGGTGACGAAAAGATCAAGCAGGAAGACCGCGAGGACGACGAACCAGCCGGCGCCCATGCCGAAGATCAACCCGCGTTGCAGGATGCTGACCGGATTGATCATCTCCCACGCGATGGTTCCGGTGAAAATCGAACCGAGCAAAGCGCACAGCATGATCAGGACGCGCGTGCGGCGGTCCAGCTTCCGGTCGCGCGTGATGCCCAGCTTTTCGCGCAGCCAGTCGGCGGTATCGGTGACGACGTTGACCGGACAGACCCAGCCGCAGTAGGCACGGCCGCCGACGATGACGTAGAGCAAGACGATCGTGCCCGCGCCGATCAAGGCAAGCGCCGTCGGCGTGTTGCCGGCCGCGATGGATTGCAGGGCGATGAACGGATCGCTGAGCGGTATCGTGCCCAGCAGTTCGCTCGAAGCGAAATTGCCGCGTACGATCCAGATGCCGGCGATGGGGCCGAGCATGAAGACGAGGAGCGCTGATGCCTGCGACAGACGCCGCAGCAGCCACCATTTGTGGGCCCGCAAAAGGCCTTTTGCCTCTACGCCCTGCATGCGACTGTTCGCGATCAGCGATGCCTTCATCATGACTTGGCGCGGCTCAATTCAGCGCTTCCCTGGCCCAGCTCGCGCGGCAGGACGCGAATGGCCGCGTGGTCGAGCACGCAATGTTTTTCGCAGGTGCCGCAGCCCGTGCATTTGTCGGAATGCACTGTCGGGATGAGCATCTTGCGCTTGTCGATGACCTGCAGTTCGAGCGTGATCGCTTCGTCGCGGATGGGGCAGACGCGGTGGCATTCGCTGCACGAGATGCCCTTGTAGTTCAGGCAATTCTCGTGATCGACCAGGACGGCCAGACCCATGTCGGTTTGACGGATGTCGGTCTTGCGATCGAGCGCGCCGGTTGGGCAGGCCTTGGCGCACGGAACGTCCTTGCACATGAAGCAGGGTATATCGCGCGCGATGAAAAATGGCGTGCCGACCGGCGCGTCGTCGGCAAACGTTGCCAGCTTCAACGTATCGTAGGGACAGGCGCGGACGCACAGGCCGCATCGTACGCAGGCGGCGAGGAAGTCGTCTCCTGGCAGCGCGCCTGGAGGACGAAGGGCGTTGGCCTGCGCCTTCTTTGCGGTTTCGACGAAAGCCGAAAGCGATACGGCGGCGAGACATACGACGCCGACGCTCTTGCCGGCGCCAGCCAGCAGGCTGCGGCGTGAGATCTGCTTGTCGCGTCGCATTCCGATGCCTCCTGTCGGAGGAGTGCGCATCCACTACGCCCAGGACGGCGACCGGCAATGAACCCAATCATCAGGACGACGGACAGGCTCACATGGTCGCCACACGTCCTAAGATGCGCCGATTTCTGGCGCTTGGCCAGCTGGCAGAAGGCCAATCAGCCCAATGCCTTCTGCGTCGAACGGCGCTCAGTCGTGGCTGAGCTGCAGCCGCATGGACGTGCCGTCGGCAAACATGAGCTGCGCGGTGAGGCCCGCGCTTGCATGCAGCAAGAGGCTGTCCTGGCTGCCGGCAAATGTGATGCGATAGCCGTCCAGGTGCATTTCAGCCGTCACGTCGTCCCGCGTCATGCCGGGCGCCATGGCGATCGCAATGCCTGCGATCGCTGATTGCTTGCCTTCGCCCGCGTCTTGCTGCTGATGCCCGGCCAGGATCACGCGGTCCGGCCCGGGCGCGATGATCGTCTGGTCGGGCGGCTGCTGCACGATCATCTGCGGCTCATACGGCGCCGGTTCCCCGCTGCGGACGGCGCGAACCGCTTCGACGCGCTCCACGGCGGGTTTGTCGCCGACGTGCGGGAGATCGCTATGCATGGGACGAGCGTGCCGCTCTGCGGTTTCCGCTGCGTTGCGACCCACTGTTTCCACGGCTGTGATCCTTTCGTTTCCTTGCGTGCCGTTGCGTGCGAGCGACGTGGCAACCCTGACCGTCGGGTCTTCTGAGTCCATGCCGGCGGTGCCTGGACCAACCCTGCGGAAACTCGTTCCGATCTGCGCGCGCAGCAATGCGGCCTGTGCCGCGTTGAGCGCAATCGTGCGGCCGTCGACGACGATGGCTGCCGCGTTCGGCGAGACGGCCGTCGCGAGCAGCTGAGCGGTGATCTGCTCGCGCTGCGGAGCGGGAAGCTGGGTTAGAATCGCGCGCGTTGCCGCCTCGTTTTGGGCCACCGGCAATGCTTGAGCGGCAACCGCCTGAAGCGGAAGCGGCTGCTGCAGCGGTGCCGCCGGCATTGGTGCCGGTGCCTGCGCCAATGCTGGCGCAACACCAGCTATGTTCGGTTGCGGTATCGGAGCCGCGACATTGGGAATGCCTGGCGGCGGCCGTGCCGTCGCAAGCGTGGACAACGTCGGCTGCTCGCGCGCGATGTTTGCCGCTTGTGCCACTTGGGCGTTGGCCAGTTCGCGCAGCGCGCTCGCCGATTGCGGCAGCGGGACGGACCGCGGATCGTGGTTCGTTGGCTGGAACAGTGCGGCCAACAGCTTGGCGTCCGGCGTGGCATTGGTCGCCAACGCGCCGCGTACCATTGCGGTCTGCGTCGGATTGAGCGGCAGAGCGCGGCCGTCCACGACGATGACCGCTGGCGCGTTACCGGCGGTCGCGGGCGCGTTCGGCAACTGCGCGTTCGCGATCTCGCGCGAAACGTTGGGCGCTTGCGGAAGAGGCATCGCCGCAGCCGGCTGACGATAAGCCTGCGACAGGCTGGAAAGCAGTTTGTCGTCAGCGGCGCCAAGCGGGCCGGCAGGCTTGTCCATCGGCATCACGGCGTTGGCAGCGCGCTGCGTCAGCGATCCGCTCTCCGCGTAGCGGCGTGCCAGTTCTCCGGTCGGCACGGATGTCTTCTGTATGTCCGTGATCGTCTGCAGCAGCGCGGGCAACGGGTCGACGGCGATAGCGGCCGGTGCCGGCGCGCCGGACGCGGGCACGCCGGTCGTCGGCAGCACCTGCTGAGGTGGCGACGTTGCAACGGGGGGCGTTCCGGCAGGACGGACAGCCGTAACCGGCAGCGGCTGGGCGATCGGCTCGGGCGATGTGACGTTCATCGTTGAACCCGCGGCCGGACAGGCGGACCATCATGGCCGGCCATTGGCATTGGCGCTCGCAGGGCTTCATGCCGCGCGTGGAGAATCATGGCGCCACAATGATTAATTCGACGTTAACACCAGCGGCTGGCCAGCCGGCCGCGAGTGCGTTAAGCAGCGGCAGGCGAACGAAAAACGGAAGCGGCAGTGATTATGGCAGACGCAAAGCAGCAGACCGGCCTGAAGGCCGCGATCATTCCGGTGACGGGGTTCCAGCAGAACTGCACGCTGCTGTGGAACCCGGACACGATGCAGGGCGCGGTCATCGATCCGGGCGGCAACCTCGATGCGATCCTCAAGGCCGTCGATGAGGTTGGCATCAAGGTCGAGAAGATCTTGCTGACGCACGGCCATATCGATCATGCCGGTGGCGCCGCCGATCTGCGCGACGATTTGGGCGTGAAGATCGAGGGGCCCCATAAGGCTGAGAAGCCGCTGCTCGACAACCTCGAGGCACAGGGCGATGCCTACGGCATGGAAGCGCGCAATTTTTCACCTGATCGCTGGCTCGAAGATGGCGATACGGTCACCTTCGGCGGTCACACGTTCGAGGTATTGCACTGCCCCGGACACTCGCCGGGCTCGGTGGTGTTTCTCAATCGCGCGCAGCGTTTCGCGCTGATGGGCGACGTGCTGTTTCAGGGCTCGGTCGGCCGCACGGATCTGCCGCAAGGTGATCACGATACGCTGATGCAGTCGCTGAAAACGAAGATCCTGCCGCTGGACGACGATATCGCTTTCATCTGCGGTCACGGCCCGACCAGCACGATCGGGCGGGAACGGGCGACCAATCCGTTCTTGATCGAACTGGCCTGATCGAGCCGTTAGCGGCGCAGTTCCAGGCAGCCGAAAATACCGCACTCGTTGGCGGCGTCACCCGCGCCGACGAGCCGGCCATCGTTCTCCCAGAAGTCGACCGATTGCACGCGCAGCGTCTCCGAACAGCTGGCGCGGCAGCCGGTCCAGGTGCCGCCCGGCAGGCGAACTTCAAGACCGGTGCGTGTCTCGCGAACGGGGCCCGAAACCGAACCGTTGCCGTGCTTGCTGACGGCAACGACGACGCCGTCGCGTCCGCCGTTGGATCCGCGGCTGCGGAACGTCGCCTCGGCCGGCGTGGCGGCGGAAAGAATGGATACGAACGCGGCGATACAGGCGGTGGCGAGAAGCGTTCGGATCATCTTGGTCTCACTCACGAAGCGCGTTGCGGGGCGCGAGGCGGCTCGTCGAGCCGCACTCGCAAGCGATAGGCGACGTCGTCTCAGGTTTTCGACAGCGTCAAGCTGACGGACTTGA
Source organism: Pseudomonadota bacterium (assembly GCA_021816505.1). Classification (GTDB taxonomy): domain Bacteria; phylum Pseudomonadota; class Alphaproteobacteria; order Rhizobiales; family Hyphomicrobiaceae; genus JAKAXS01. Next base: position 2,019 of record JAKAXS010000134.1, on the reverse strand, counting down.
AGCCGGTGCCGTCGGTGCGGATGGTGACCGACTGGCTGCTGCCGCCGGCCGAAATGGACATCGTGCCCTTGAGCGTGCCCGAGATCGACAGGTTCAGCTTGCTGCCGCTGGCCTTGCCGGTGACGCTGCCGGACGAGTTGAACGCGCGCTCTTCCCAGCTGCCGCTGACGTTATCGCCAGACGAGCTGAGATTGGCGCGCAGCTCGATCTTGTTGGCCTGCGACGAGCAGGTGAGTGCGATGCCCAATTCGGCGCCGCCGCTCTTGGGATTGTAGTAGGCCTTGCACGTCAGCTTTTCTTTCTGGCCACCACTCAACGTGATGTTGCCCGAGCCGCGCCACGCGCCGTTGAAGCCGGCGAACGCGCCTTCTGCCAAAGTGGGCGAGGCCAGCGGAACCACGAGCATCGACGCCAAGGCCAGTGTCTTCAAAGACTTTACAACAGTCACCGAATAGTCCTCCGAACAGCGATGGGCCGGACGATATCCGGCTGAGCTAAACTCACGGCGTGCGTTATCCAACTGCCCTGCTTCAGTTTAGCAGCCTCTTTACCCACAACCGTGACTTCAGCACAACACTCGCGTACGCGTCGTATGTGACGGCAGTTAGCGACGCTTTAAGCTAAAGCTGGCGCGGCGGAAGGCCGAATTGTTGGTGGCGATGGACACCGACTGGCTTGAGCCTGAATAGGATACGGACAGGTTGCCGGACAGATCGCCGCCAATCCGCAGGCGGAGGCTGGATGCACCGGCGCGGCCGGCTGCGCTGCCGCCGGCACCGGTCGAGCTTTCCGACCAGCTGCCGCTGACGCGGCCGTTCTGGTAGCGCAGGTTGCCGTTCAGCTGCACGTTGAGAGAGGCATTGGCGCACCGGATGGTCATGGCCAGGGTGTTACCGCTGCCGCCCGGGCGGTAGCTGGCGGTGCAGCGCAAACGCTCGCTACGGCCGCCGTCGAACGACGCTGTACCTCCGCCGCTCCAGCTGCCGGCGAGGCCCGAAAATGGGCTCGCGGGTTTGGCTGCGGCCATTGGAGCAGCCAGAAGGAGCGAGCTGCCGAAGACAGCCGCGAAGGTGATGATATTGCGCACGAAATTCTCCCAAGCTTTTGTGGCGGATGACGCCAACTGCGTGACGACTCATCGCCTGCCTATCCTAGCGGGGATGGTGCGCGCTATACAACCTGGGTTTGCCAAACCCCTGCGCTGTAACGCTTTCGTCAACAGGAACATTTGGGAGTTCGCAGCGCGGGTGCAAGGCCCAGGGCCGTCATGTTCAAGCGGGAACATGAAACCGTCGTTGTCATTTGGCCCGATTCAAAGGATTCACAGTTCGGCAGTCATGCGAACGGTTGAGATGAGGGACCATGAACAGAACCGCTATCATCGTTGGACTGCTGGGTGCAGCCAGCTTCGCGCAGGGTGCGCTGGCCGAGGAGTTCGAATGGCCCGCACGCAAACCGGGTCAGTGGTCGATGGAGATGAAGGCGAGTGCCGACATGCCCGCGATGACGGTCCAGATGTGCCTCGATGCGGCAACGGACAAAGGCATGATGCAGGCGGGCCTGGGCATCGCAAAATCGCTCTGCCCGGATCAGAAGATTGCGCGCGAAGGCGACAAGATCGTCATCGACAGCACGTGTGAGGTCGCCGGCATGAAGATGGCCGGGCGCACCGAGATCACCGGCGACTTTCAATCCGAATACACGATGGTGACGAAGAGCGATCTGGCCGATGCGCCGGAGGGCATGGCGTCGAAATCCGATATCGAGCACAAGGCGCGCTGGGTCGGCGCCACCTGCAGCGACGGCATGGTGCCGGGAGATATGCTGATGCCCGGCGGCATCAAGATGAACGTTAAGAAAATGATGGGCATGATGGATGCCTTGGGCGGTGCAGGCGTCGAAACGAAGGAGTAGCGAGCCGTGACGAGAGGCATAGCCATGCGATACGCGGCACTGGCCGCCGCCGTTTCTGTGCTCGGCGGAGTCGGTATCGCATTCGCTGCCGGCGTGATCGTTCAC
>JAKAXS010000133.1 GCA_021816505.1 Pseudomonadota bacterium | reverse complement strand
GTGTCGAATGTCCGAGCAGACGTCGCCTGCTTATGTGATTGGCGCCAGATTGCCAAAATTCTCGCGTAAGGCAAGCCATACGCTGCAACGGAGGCGCGTTGCGAGGAATCATTTCGTGAATACAGAAGGTTGACGGATTAACTTGACCGAACACCATCAGCATTTGACATGAGATGCGGGAAATAGTCTCGATCGATCGGGATAAATTCCCGACATTGCGGGATCAAATACATTGTTTTCGTCCCGACGATTTTATTCGTCGCAAAATGTTTGCCGAATCTGTTGCTAAAGATTTTTTCTTAGCATAGCGTCCTCGCCGCGTAGGTATGACCTCATCCGCGGCCGGAAGCTTCGGACAGCAACCTTCCTGCGCACAAAAACAAGAAAATAACTGGCTCAAATCTGAAATTAGGGAGAACGTCTATGCGAATGCGGTCACTCGTTACCGCGTCGACGGCTGTTATTGCGCTCGCACTTGGAGCGCTGCCAGCCGTTTCTCAAGAAGTCCCGAAGACTGCCGATCAGGTCGCGCGGCCCGGCGGCAAGCTTCCCGGAGATCCCAAGATCGCCCTGGTGAAGGTGGCCGACGGCTTCCTCGACCCTGTTGGCGTCGCTTCGGCCTTCGATGGCTCCGGCCGCATGTTCGTGGTCGAGCGTCAGGGTAAGATCAAGATCGTCACCAAGGACGGCAAGGTCAACGACAAGCCGTTCCTTGATTTGACGAAGAACAGCCCGCTGGGCAGCGAAGTCCAGACAGGCTTCGTCGAGCAGGGCCTGTGGGCCGTCGCGTTCGATCCCAAGTTCAAGGAAAACGGTCACTTCTACGTCAGCTACTCGTCGCTGCCATTCAACGGCGCACACATCATCGCGCGCTACACGGTTGACAAGGCGAGCCCGGATGTCGTGACCGTCGAACACGCCAACAAGACCGTCAAGGTCATCATGAACATCCCGCAGCCCTACTACAATCACTACGGCGGCGGCATCCAGTTCGGCCCGGACGGCTTCCTCTACATCGGCAAGGGTGACGCAGGCTGGGAAGGCGATCCGCTCGACGCCGGCCAGACGAAGTCGATGCTGTGGGGCAAGATGCTTCGCATCGACGTCCACAACACGCCGGAGGATCGGGCCTACTCGATCCCCAAAACCAATCCTTGGGCCGGCGCCTATCAGGATCGCATGATGACCCTCTTCGGCATCACCGAAGAAGGCTTCTCCAAGATCCACATGGGTGCACGTCCTGAGATCTGGTCTTACGGTCTTCGCAATCCCTACTCGTTCCACTTCAACAAGAAGTCGGGCGATCTGTTCATTGCCGACGTCGGCCAGAACCATCTCGAAGAGATCGACTGGCAGCCGGCATCGAGCAAGGGCGGCGAGAACTACGGCTGGAAGCACAACATGGGCACCAAGTGCCATCCGATGACTGGGGCGGACGACAAGTGCCCGCAGGTCGGCGTGCTGCCTGTCGCGGAGTATCCGCACCAAGAGCCCTATCCTGGCGCTGAAAAGCTGAAGGATGGCTGGGGTTGCTCGGTCATGGGTCTCGGTGTCGCCAACTACGGCGGCATGGACGGCGTCTACCTGACGGGCGACTGGTGCTCGGGCCGTATCTTCGGCACCGGTTGGGACGGCAAGAAGTGGCAGATCCAGGAAATGATCCAGACCGCTCAGCAGTTCACCGCAGGCAACAATGACGAGGACGGCAGCGTTCTCGCCGTCAACTGCAACTGCTTCTATCTCGACGACAAGGGCGCCGCCGCAAACCCGCCGGGTTCGCTGTGGCGTGTCGTGCCGGCCGATCAGGTTCCGGCAGGCGCGGAAGTCGCGAAGACGAAGAAGAACTGAGCCTAAAGCTCTCAAGACCTCGCTGGGGCCCCCCGCTGTTGAAGCGGGGGGCCTTGGGCGTCTCAACGGACACTACAAATCCAGCAATTCAATCAGGACGAGACACGATGTTCGGGACATTGACTTTCCGTGCGGTCATCAAGCGCGCCGCGTTCTCTGTGGGCGCTGCCCTCGTAATCGCGACGGCTGCGGCTGCCGGAGCAATCGAATTCAAGAACGCGCTCGACGACTCGCCACTCGACGTCGGCCCGATCGCGGGCGAACAATTCACGGACGCGGTGAAGTCCTTCCACGAGACCGGCAAGAACGCATACAAGGGCAACGCCGAGGCTGCGGCCAAAGGCAAGGAAATGTACGACGAGATGTGCGCGGCCTGTCACAATCCGGACGGCAGCGGGCACATGGGTCCAAGCTTTCTGGACGAAGTCGTCTCGAGCCCACGCGCCAACACGGAAGTCGGCATGTTTGAAGTGATCCACTCCGGATCGTCCGGCGCGATGCGGTCGTTTGCCCAGCGCGGCGTGACGCAGGACCAAATCCTGCAGATCATGGCTTATATCGAAGAGCTGAAGTCCAAGAAGTAAATCCCGGGCCGACCGCATGTATCCCACTCTCGTGATCAACGTGGTCGGCCTCACTCCAGCCTTGATGGGCGCGGACACGCCGCACATCTCGCGCTTCGCAGCGCGCGGCGCCCAGCGGCCGATGAAGACGGTCACTCCGGCGGTCACCTGCTCCGCCCAGGCCACGTTTCTGACCGGGCTTCCACCGGAAGGGCACGGCGCGGTCGGCAACGGCTGGCTGTTTCGCGACCTGATGGAAGTTTGGCTGTGGCGGCAATCGAACAAGCTGCTGTCGGGGGAACGCGTCTGGGACGCCGCCAAGACGCGCAATCCGTCCTTCACCTGCGCCAACCTGTTCTGGTGGTACGCCATGGCGTCGAGCGTGGACCTCGCGGTCACGCCGCGGCCGATCTATAAGGCCGATGGCCGGAAGATCCCCGATTGCTACGCCGATCCACCGGAACTGCGCGACGAACTCACAAAGCAGCTTGGTCCCTTCCCGCTGTTCCAGTTCTGGGGACCGGCGACGACGATCGCATCGAGTCGCTGGATCGCCGACGCGGCGAAGCATGTCATGGCGACGAGCGACCCGACGCTGACCTTGGTCTATCTTCCGCATCTCGACTACGGACTGCAGCGTGTGGGGCCAAATTCGCCGTCGATCCGCCAAGACGTGCGCGAGATCGACACCGTCGTCGGCGATCTTATCACCGCCGCTGAAAATTCCGGACGCCGTGTCATCGTGCTGTCGGAATACGGCATCGTTCCCGTTCGTCAGCCCGTGCACATCAACCGGGTCTTGCGCGAGAACAAGCTGCTGGCGGTTCGCGAAGAGCAGGGCGGAGAACTCCTCGACATCCCGCGCTCGCGTGCGTTCGCCCTGTCGGACCATCAGCTGGCCCACATTTACGTGGCCGACGCGGCCGACATTCCGCGCGTCAAGGCCTTGATCGAAGCCACCGACGGTGTCGACATCGTCCTCGACGAAAACGGTAAGCGATCCTACGGGCTGGACCACGAGCGTTCGGGCGAACTCATCGCCATCGCAAAGGCCGATGCGTGGTTCACGTACTACTATTGGCTGGACGATGCGCGTGCTCCCGATTTCGCACGGTGTGTCGAAATCCATCGCAAACCGGGCTATGATCCCGTCGAACTGTTCCTTGATCCGGCCATCCGCTTCCCCAAGCTCGCAATCGGATGGCGCCTCATCAAGAAGCTCCTCGGGTTCCGTACGCTCATGGACGTCATTCCGCTCGACGCGAATTTGGTCAAGGGCTCGCATGGGCGCGCCGATACGCCTGCTGAGCACACTCCCGTCTTCATAAGCTCGGAATCAGGTCTTGTGCCTGACGGCCCGGTATCGGCGACCGACGTCAAAGGTCTGCTGCTCACACATCTCTTTCAAGCGCGCGCCTCATGACGCCGAATGAAAAGTCCCCGCCTGAAGAGCGCGTGATCCTTGTCGATCCAGACGATCGCGAGACCGGAACCTCGGAAAAGATCGCCGCGCATCGCAGCGGGGCTTTGCATCGCGCATTCTCTGTCGTGATCTGGGATGCGCACAATCGCATCCTCCTGCAAAAGCGGCACATCGGAAAATATCACTCGGGTGGCCTGTGGACCAACGCGTGCTGCGGGCATCCGCGTCCCGGCGAAGACGTGCATGCGGCCGCGCAACGGCGGCTGCAGGAAGAGATGGGGATCCAATGCGATCTCGACGGGCTAGGAACGATCACCTATCGCGCCGCGTTCGAGAACGGGCTCATCGAGCACGAAATCGTGCACGTGTTTCGCGGCCTGTACGAGGGTGACATTCGTCCCGACCCTGTCGAGGCGGACGGATACGAATGGGCCGGTCTTGAAGACGTCCGCCGCCGATTGACTGCGACGCCTCAGGCCTACAGCGTCTGGTTCCGCGCCTATGTCTCTGCCGAGTGGCCCGTCATGCTCGCGGCACCGCGGGAGCGTCAGCCGCAGGGATAGATTTCCCCGAGTATCCGGCCCATGACGACATTGGTCTCCCAGTCCGCTTGACCGAAGCGCGCGGCAGACAGTCCCAGACGGACGTACTCGAGTACGGAAACGGGATAGCTCATGCTCTCGAACATCGTTGCACCCCAAGCCCGCGGCAGACAGTACGCATTGCCGTTCTGCTTGGACTTGATCTGGTCGAGGCGTTCGCCGATGCGATTGAAGCAGTCGCCGAGATCAGCTTCCTGACACTGGCTGACAAACTCATAAACCGTGTCGGCCCTGACGGGCGTGGCGGCTGCGATTAGGAAAAGCAATGCCGTCGCAACGTACCGTCTCATGACACGCCTCAGCAATTACCTAGCCACGCTTAAAACAGCCGGCAACGGGTATGCGACGACGTTAACGGCAGAGACTAGCCGCTGGTTCCGTAACGCTCGTCGGCAAGCTGCCGGCCGGCCTCGATCAACGAAGCAATTTCGGTGTCAGTGAACGTGCGCTCGCTGCGATTGGCGATGCCAAGCGCGCCGACCACATCGCTGCGATGGAAGATGGGAACGACAATGGCTCCCGCCAATTCCGTTGCGCGTGCTCCAGGGCGCACGTCTCCGCTCGTGTCCGTTTGAATATTGCACGCGTTGACCGGCTCGCGCCGCTCGACGGCCAGGCCGGCCATGCCTTTGCCGACCGGGATTTTCTGGATCATCGCCGTAACCGGCTCCGGCATTCCAGCGCTCGCGGCCGCCAGGTGCAGGAAGCCGTCCTCGCCGAGATAGTGGATGGTTCCGCTATCAGCCGCGAACCGGCCGACGATCTCATTCAGGCGATTTGCGTCCGTCATCCCATCCACCAAGTCTGACTTGTAAGGGCCGCATACCGGCGCGACCGCGCTCATCATTCTGCGATAGCAATTTTAGCACGGCATGGCACGCGGCGCGAGACGGCTCAGCAAAGGATCGAGGCCAGAAAACCGCGCGAGCGATCCATCGCGTGTCAAAACACGCCCCCTCAGCTGGGAATAGGACCGGCCTTCCCCTAAGTTGGCGGCACGGAGGCCCCATGCGCAATTTTCCCGCTCGCCGGATCGTCTGCCTGACGGAGGAAACGGTGGAGACGCTGTACCTCCTCGGAGAACAGGACCGCATCGTCGGCGTGTCCGGCTATGCCGTGCGGCCGCCGCAGGTTCGGAAAGAAAAGCCGAGGGTCTCGGCTTTCACGTCGGCGGACCTCCCCAAAATCCTCGCGCTCGAACCCGACCTCGTGCTCGCATTCTCAGACATTCAAGCGGGCATAACGGCGGATCTCGCGCGGGCCGGCCTTGCGGTCTACCTTTTCAATCAGCGCGACATCGCCGGCATCTTCGCGATGATCCGCACCTTGGGCGCCCTGATTGACTGCTCGGAAAAAGCCAACGCTCTCGCCGATACCTTGGAGGCGCGCCTGCGCAGCATTTCGGACGAGACGCGGCGTCGACCGCATCGCCCGAGGGTGTACTTCGAAGAGTGGGACGACCCTCTGATATCGGGTCTGGGCTGGGTCTCGGAACTGATCACAATCGCCGGCGGCGACGATGTGTTTCCAGAAATGCGCAACAACGCAGCCGCCCGCGATCGCATCGTAGCGCCAGAAGAGGTCGTCGCGCGGCAACCCGACGTGATCTTGGCATCGTGGTGCGGAAAGAAGGTGCGGCCGGACCGAATTCGCGGACGCGAAGGCTGGTCGAGCGTGCCCGCCGTCGCCAACGATCGGATCGTCGAGATCAAGTCGCCGCTCATATTGCAGCCCGGGCCGGCTGCGCTGACGGACGGGCTCGATGCCATCCGCGCGGCGCTCGCCTAGGCGCTAGCACTCGCGCAGAGAAACCTTGCCGTCCAGCGGATGCGATGACGCTAGGGATCCGTTTGGCGAAGGTTCTGGGCTGAGGAAATAACTGCATCCACCTCCTGTATAGAGAGCCCAACGTAACCCTGCGGTTCCAGCAGTGTGTCGATGACATCCGGCGTCAGCAACTTGGCAATCTCCGGATCGGCGAGCAGACTGGTGCGGAAATCGCTGCCCTCTTCCATCGCCTTGTGAATGATCCCGCGCACCTTCTCGTCCGCCTCGTGCTTTCCGAGCTTGTCCGACAATGCGAAGACGACGCGCTGAGCGAGGATGAAGCCTTTGGTACGCTGCAAATTTGCACGCATCTGATCGCGGTCGACCCTCACTTCGGACAAAAGGTCTCTGGCGGCGAGCAGGTTCTTCTCCGTGGCGATCGATATTTCCTCAAGGGTTGCGTTCGGACCCGAGGTGTTGTCGCGCTCGAAAAAGTTCACGACGTCATCAAGAACGACCTCAGCCAGCCGAGGGATGGTGCGGCCGGCCTGGATGAGCGTTTCCGACTTGCTGGGATTGATCTTCTGCGCCATCGAGCTGCTGCTGACCGAAGCAGCGTCCCGCGGCTCGGCGGTCTCGGCGATGTCGGTCGTTTGCAGCAGGAACAGCTCCTGGCCGATATGCGCGAACGAGCGGCTGATGAGCCCCAGCGTCAGCGCGTAGGACGCATAGACATCGCGCGACCCGTGCCAATCGTCTGCGTAGGGTTTCTGGAGACCGAGCTCCATGGCAAACGACTGCTCGACTTCGATCGCCTTCTCGCCCAACCCTCCGTAGGTCCCGACCGCCCCCTTTAGAATGGCCGACTGATCGAGCTCGCGAAGCACGACCTTCAGCCGTTCGATGTTGCGCCGGTTCGACCCGATCCAGGTGCTGACCTTCTTCCCGAACGTGATCGGAAGCGCATGCTGCCCGAGTGTGCGGCCCGCCATCACCGCATCCTGATTGAGATC
>JAKAXS010000132.1 GCA_021816505.1 Pseudomonadota bacterium | reverse complement strand
CCGATCTTACGACAGCGCTGAGTCAAACTCGGCGTCGCTGAGCGCGTGGCCGTGCGTGGGGCCGACCATCTCGCGGCGAAAGCAGAAGCGGCAGTAGACGGGGCAGACGGACGCGATCTTCAACAGCACGCGATCGGGATAGCGGTGCACGATGCCGGTCACCGGGCTGTGCGCATCGTCGCCGATGGGATCGGCGCGATCTTCCGGGCGGTGATCCAGTTCGCGGATGTCCGGCACGAACTGGCGGGCGATGGGATCGTTCACATCCGCCGGATCGATCAGGCCGGCGATGGCCGGCGAAATGGCGACCGCATAGCGATCGGCCACGCGGGCGATGTCGTGCGCCCGATCGGCCGGCGCCAGCTTGGCGTCGACGATCTGGTCCGCGGTACGCAGGGTTTGTCGCAAAGGCCGGGTCATGGCTTGCCCTTGGCCTCCTGGGGCAACGGGGTCCACAGCACCTTGTCGATGTGCTCGGTGCCTGTTGCCAGCATCACAAGACGGTCAAAGCCGAGCGCGCAGCCGGACGCCGGCGGCATCATGGCGAGCGCGGTCAGGAAGTCTTCGTCGAGCGGGTAGCGCTCGCCGTAGATCCGTTCCTTCTCCTCCATCTCGGCTTCGAGGCGCCAGCGCTGCACGGTCGCGTCGGTCAGTTCACCGAAGCCGTTGGCGAGTTCGACGCCGCATGCGTAAAGCTCGAAGCGTTCGGCGACGCGGGGGTCCGCGTCCTTCGGGCGGGCGAGAGCCGCCTGGGTGATCGGGTATTCGGTGAGGAGCGTTGCCGCGCCGCTGCCGAGGTGCGGCTCGATGCGGTCGGTCAGCACCTTGGCGAAGATGTCGGCCCAGCCGTCGTCCGCACGCAGCTGCACGCCGGCGGCTTCGCCCATCCGCATCAGCGCTTCCCGGTTGACGCCTTTCGGCGTGATCGACGCCATCAGGTCGATGCCCGCATGGCGGTGGAAGGCGTCGGCCACCGTCAACACTTCGGGAGACGCATTGGGATCGCATGTGCGGCCGCGATAGCTGAACGTATCGCTGCCGGCGATCTCGGCCGCGATGCGCAGGATGTCCGCGCAGTCCTGCATGAGGACGTCGTACGGCTCGTCGGTGCGATACCATTCCAGCATCGTGAATTCGGGTGCGTGCAGTGGCCCGCGCTCGCGATTGCGGAAGGCCGGCGCGAAGGCGAAGATCTTCGTCTCACCCGCCGCCAGCAGCTTCTTGCAGGCAAACTCGGGCGACGTGTGCAGATAGAGCGGCGCGCGGTCGAGGTCGCTGCGGATCTGCTCCGTGCGGAAGGCGTGCAGGTGCGTCTCGTTGCCCGGCGAAACCTGCAGGCAGCCAGGCTCGATTTCGGTGAACCCCTGGTCCTCGAACCAGCGGCGCAGCGCGGTCTTGATACGGCCGCGGGCCGCCAGCACCGGCCTGCGGTCGGCGTGGACTTCGGGGGTCCACCAGGGCGAAAAGTAAGGCATTTAGGCTTCATGCCGCGTCGCACTTGGCCTTCGCAAGCGGAAAGAGTAGAACCACGCCAGATTCACCCCAAATGGCTGCGCCGCCGCTTTCCAAGCGGGCGAGCCTGCGGCCAATAAACGGAGACGACGACAGTGGTTAAAGTGATCGCGAGCACGGTTCGCAAGGGTAACGTTCTGGATCTGGAAGGAAAACTGGCCGTCGTCATCCATGCCGAGAACATTCATCCCGGCAAGGGCACGCCCGTCACGCATCTGGAGCTGCGCCGCATCTCCGACGGCGTGAAGGTGACGGAGCGCTATCGCACGACCGATCAGGTGGAGCGGGCCTATCTCGAGGAGAAGGACTTCAACTTTCTCTACGAGGACGACATGGGCTTCAACTTCATGCAGCCGGAGTCCTATGACCAGATCGTGGTGACGAAGGACGTGCTGGGCGAGCAGTCGCAGTGGCTGCAGGACGGCATGACGTGCACCGTCTCGCTGTTCGAGGGCAATCCGATCGCCATCGAGTTGCCGGCGCGCGTGGTCTTCGAGATCGTCGAGGCCGATCCCGTCGTGAAGGGGCAGACCGCCTCGTCGTCCTACAAGCCCGCCAAACTTTCCAACGGCGCCCGCATCATGGTTCCGCCGCACATCGGCTCCGGCACCCGCGTCGTCGTCATGACGACCGACGGCAGCTACGTGGAACGCGCGAAGGATTGAGACGCGCCTTCCGGCGAACGTTCAGGGCCAGGCCGCGAGGTCTGGCCTTTTTGTTGCATGGAACGAGCGACACCGGACGATGCCCTGCGGCTAAGTCCCAACCCTTGGAGGCGTCCTGGGTAAAGCTCCGCATGCGTTACGCCTGCGATTCGGCCGATCCAAAAGGTCGATAATTAATAATATGTTAGCGCATCATGCGGTATTGCATTGTGCGGAAGTGTAATCTTGATCACCACGCAGCAAGCCATGGTTAGCGTTGCGCATAGTGTCCGGCTTCAAGTGCGGGATATCGCCGGTGATGTATTGCATCGCTTCGGTCTGACACGTCCTGCCCGTTCGGCCCGCGGGCGCCTGACCATCGTAGCCCTGCACCGGGTACTCCCCAACTATCTGCGTGCGGAGTATCCCCTTCCCGGGCTCGTGGTGTCGCCTGACGAACTCGACTTCATCACCGGCGTAATGGCCCAGCACTACACCCTCGACACGCTTGCAGCGGTTGCCGGGCGCCTTCGGGCCGGTGAGGTGCCGGACAAACCACTGGCTGCGATCACGTTTGACGACGGGCAGCGCGATAACCTGGAATATGCCGCACCGGTGCTGCGCGCCCACGGCGTTCGCGGAACCTTTTTTGCGGTCTCGGACGCGACAGAACACAATACTCCGCTGTGGCACGACCGGCTTGGCTTTGCCTTGGCTCATCTGCCCGGCGGCTTGCGGCAGCTGGATATCGTGGCGCTTGGCTTGCCCGCCGACACGGATCGGACGGTTCAGGGCATCGTGGAAGCGACAAAACTGCTGCGGCCGTCCGAGCGCGATGCATTGATCGCGCGCGTGGTCGAGCTGTCGGGCGGCGCGCATCGACCGAACTGGGACGGCATCATGTCCTGGCAGGATTTGAAACAGCTGCAGTCCGATGGGCACGAAATCGGCTCCCATACGCGCAGCCACCCGATCTTGCCTTTGGCAACCGATGGCGAACTGATCGATGAACTGGCCGGTTCACGCGAAGCTCTGGAACAGAAGCTGGGCACGCCTATCTTGTCGTTCTGTTATCCCAACGGCGATCACGATGCGCGCGTTATGGCCGCCGTGGAACGCGCCGGTTATCGCTTCGCCACGACGACGCAGCCCGGATTAAATGCGCGCCATGCTGCCCCCCTGCAGTTGCGCCGCTTTGACATGCAGGGCCGCTTCGCGCGGCGTGGAAACGGACGGCTTGCAGCGCAAGCTCTGCACCTGCGTCTCTCCAACGCTCTGCGAGGGACTTGAGCATGCGCGTTGCCTACCTCGTCAGCCAGTACCCCGGGCCATCGCTCAGCTTCATCCGCCGCGAGGTCCAGGCCGTCCGCGAATGCGGCATCGACATCCACACGTTCAGCATTCGCGACGCCGGACTAGCCCCGGACGCGACCACGGCGGAGCGGGCGTCGGCAGCGGATACATTCTGCATCCTGCGCGCCGGAGCTGCTCGCTATGTGAGCGCGCATGTCAGGGCCCTGGTGAGAGGGCCTCTGCGGTATGCCGCGACGCTCGCTGCCGCATTCCGACATCGTGTGCCCGGCGTGCGGTCGTTTGCCTGGTCGTTCGTATACTTCGCTGAGGCCATCGTGCTCGCGGACGAATTGCAATGGCGGCAGATCGATCTGCTGCACATTCACTTCGCCAACGCCGGCGCCATTGCCGGGTATCTTGCCTCGCGCTTTCTCGGCATGCCCTGGGGGCTGACGCTGCATGGCACGTCGGATACCGACTACCCGGCCGGCCACTTGCTTGGCGCGAAGATCGCCGCCGCCGACTACGTCGCCTGCGTCTCGAACTTCGGCTGCGCGCAGGCGATGCGCACCGTTGGCAAAGATCACTGGGACAAGATGTTCATCAATCGGTGCGGCGTCGATCTCAATGCGTTGCCGCAGCGCGAGCGCAAGCGTGAGGCCGGCGGGCGGTTGCGCATCATCTGCGTCGCCCGATTGTCGGAAGAGAAAGGCCACTTCGGTTTGTTGCGGGCGTTCAAGACGGCACTAGCCGGCGGAGCCGACGCAGAACTCGTGCTGGTGGGCGACGGCCCGCTGCGCGCCGAGATTGAGGACGCGATCGAATCGCTGAACCTGGCCAGCCGTGTTCAGCTGCTCGGCGCGATGGCGGAGCAGGAAACGCTGAAGCAGATCGCGCGCTCGGACGTACTTGTGCTGTCGAGCTTCATGGAAGGGCTTCCGGTCGCGCTGATGGAGGCGATGGGCCTCGGCCTAGCCGTCGTCGCACCGCGCGTCGCGGGTGTACCCGAACTGGTGACCGACGGGGTGAGCGGCGTGTTGTTCACGCCGGCGAACTGGGATGACCTGGCGAGCACGCTCGTCAAGGTGCTTCTCGATGCCGAGCTCCGTGATCGCCTAGGCGCCGCCGGTCGAGCCAAGGTGGCCGCCGAATTCGAAATTCTCACGGCCGTGGCACCGCTTGTCGAGCGGCTTCATCGTTACAGCCCGGATACGGGGCGCTCCAAACCAACGCAAAGTGCAGCCGTTATGGGCCATCTTTCGCCGACCGGTGGCAGCGCGACGCTGCCTTACTCCGGCGACGGCAAACCGGTGATGTAAGCTCTCCGGTTTACGCAATTGCATCTTCGCCTTCGTCGACGGTGCCGGGGAAAATTGTCGCCGCCGCGCCAGATCCTGCCCCTCACCCTAACCCTCTCCCCGTGAAGGACGGGGAGAGGGAATGCGGGCCAGCATCGAATGCATCGGCCGCAGTTTTTCGCATAGCCGACAGGTAGGTTGGGTCAAGCGTAGCGCGACCCTACAATTCACGGCACGACCTGGAACGTGTTGGGTCTCACAAGGGGGCTCGAACCAACCTACGCGCCGCGAATGTCAGGCACCCAGCTCTTCGCGCAGCATTTCCAGTTCCAGCCACTGCGTCTCGGCTGCCGAAAGCTCGGCCTCCGCGGCGCCGAGCCGCGCTGTCGCCGCCGCAAATCCCGCGGGGTCGCGCGTATAGAAACCGGCGTCGCCGACCTTGCCTTGCAGGCCGGCGATCTCGGCCGACAGTTTGTCGATCGTCTCCGGCAGCGTTTTCAGCGCGTGGCTCTCCTTGAAGGAGAGCTTGCGCTTCGCGGCCATGGGGGCGGACGCATCTGCTGACTTCGTAGTCACCTGTTTCGCGGCCGGCTTCGCTTCAGCCGCCGCCGCAGGACCTTTGCCGCGGCGCTGCGTCAGCATGTCGGAATAACCGCCGGCGTACTCCATCCACTGCCCGTCGCCCTCGGCGGCGATCACGCTCGTCACCACGCGGTCGAGGAAGTCACGGTCGTGGCTGATCAGCAGGACCGTGCCGGCGTAGTCGGCCAGCAGCTCCTGCAGCAGGTCGAGCGTTTCCAGGTCGAGATCGTTGGTCGGCTCGTCGAGCACCAGGACGTTGGAGGGCTTCGCCAGCGCGCGCGCCAGCATCAACCGGCCGCGCTCGCCGCCGGAGAGCACGCGTAGCGGCGTGCGCACCTGCTCGGACGAGAAGAGGAAATCCTTCATGTAACTGGCGACGTGACGCGCCTTGCCGTTGATCACCACCTGGTCGCCGCGACCGCCCGTCAGCGCGTCGCCCACGGTCCACTCCGGCTTCAGCTCGTCGCGCCGCTGGTCCAGCGTCACCATCTCCAGGCTGACGCCAAGCTTGATGCTGCCGCCGTCCGGCTCCAGCTGCCCGGTCAACATTTTCAGTAGTGTCGTCTTGCCTGCGCCGTTGGGTCCCACGAGCCCCACGCGGTCGCCGCGCAGAATACGCGTCGAGAAATCCTTGACGATCGTCGTCGCGCCGAAGGCCTTGGAGATTCCGTCGGCCTCGACGATCAACCGGCTCGACGTGCCGCCTTCCGCCGCCGCCAGTTGCACGTTGCCTTGCACGTGCCGTTGCTCGCGCCGGTCCTCGCGCATCTGGCGAAGCTCGCGCACGCGCCGCACGTTGCGCTTGCGCCGCGCGGTCACGCCGCCGTGCATCCACTGGTCTTCGCGCACGATCTTGCGATCGAGCTTGTGGCGCTCCTGTTCTTCCTCTTCCAGCACCTTGTCGCGCCAGCCTTCGAAGTTGGCGAAGCTCTGCTCCATGCGGCGCGTCACGCCGCGATCGAGCCAGACGGTGGCGCGCGACAGGTTTTCCAGGAACCGCCGGTCATGGCTGATCAGAACGATCGCCGACTTGAGGCCCTTCAGTTCCTGTTCCAGCCATTCGATCGCCGGCAGATCGAGATGGTTCGTCGGTTCGTCGAGCAGCAACACGTCCGGCTGCGGCGCCAGCACGCGCGCCAACGCCGCGCGCCTTGCCTCGCCGCCCGAAAGCCGGGCTGGATTTTCGTCACCCGTCAAACCCAGCTCGGTCAGCAGATAGCGCGCGCGATACGCATCATCGAGCGGACCAAGCCCCGCCTCGACATATGCCAGCGTCGTCTCGAAGCCGTCGAAGTCGGCCTCCTGCGTCAGGTAACGCACCGACGCGTTGGGATGCATGAAGCGTTCGCCGCTGTCCGGCTGCACTTGGCCGGCCGCGATGCGCATCAGCGTCGACTTGCCCGAGCCGTTGCGTCCGACGAGACACGTGCGTTCCCCCGGCTCGACATTCAGCTCCGCCCCCGCCAGCAGCGGTGCGCCGCCGAACGTGAGGTGGATGTCTTTCAGTGTCAGCAGCGGTGGCGCCATCGGTGTTCTCCCTCTCCCCGCGCGCGGGGAGAGGGCCGGGGTGAGGGGCAGCTACGCACCGCAGCGCCAGAACCTGCCCCTCACCCTAGCCCTCTCCCCGTAAGGACGGAGACAGGGAAGCTCCCTTCAAAGATAGTGATCCTAGCTCGACAGCCCGCCGCCCAGCGTCGGCACGTCGAGCACGGAGAAGCCGTAGTGGCGCAGCCAGCGCAGGTCGGCGGAGAAGAACGCGCGCAGATCGGGGATGCCGTACTTCAGCATCGTGATGCGGTCGAGACCCATGCCGAACGCGAAGCCCTGGTACTTTTCCGGATCAAGTCCGCAGTTCGCCAGCACGTTGGGATGCACCATGCCGCAACCGAGGATCTCCAGCCACTGCCCCGGCTTGCCGA
>JAKAXS010000131.1:3573-7269 GCA_021816505.1 Pseudomonadota bacterium | reverse complement strand
TCGGTGTCTGCAAATTCGCGGCCGCGCGACTGGCCGGAAGACACGACACGCTGATCGAATACAAGTAGGCCGCGCCGCGTCACGAAAGCTTGCGTCGATCGCGAGGCCGCGCTTGAGGCGCTTCAGGAAGCCTGCGCCTTCGATCGCAACGTGCCGCCCAGATGCTTCGCGAGCCGCAGGGCGAGCGCCACGATCGTCAGGGTCGGGTTTGCCTGACTCGACGTCGGAAACACGGCCGCACTCGAAATATAGAGATTCTGGATGCCATGTACCTTGCAGTCCGCATCGACGACGCTGGTACGCGGATCGTCTCCCATGCGCGCGGCACCGATGTGATGACCACCGTAGGCGCCATAACGGATCATTTCCTGCTCGACCGTCTCGGGATCGTACTCGAAGGTGCCGACGCCGGATTGCTTCAGATCTTCGGCGAGCAGGGCAATAGCGGTTTTGACGGTCTCGACGTCCTGTGGCGAGTAACGCCAATCGACCGTGATGCGTGGCGTACCGAAGGCGTCGACGTTGCCTTCGTCCAACGTGACGCGGCTCTCCGCGTTCGGAATCTGCTCGGCGTGAAAGTCTAGGCTGAACTCATTGGATTTCGGTGCCACCACCAGCGACGGTATCTTCCGGCTCGCAAGGAATCGTCCCTTGATCATCCGCACGGCAAACCGCGCCGCATTGAACGGTTCCGACACCAAATTCAGCACATGGCGCCCGTAATCGCCGAGGCTGATGGCATCGAAGGCGCGCGTGCGATACTCCCACGGCAGCAGCCGGCTTCCCAAGAACACCAGCGATAGAATGGCCGATCGATGTGCAGGGTCGGCGATGCTCGGATGATGCAGTCGCCCGACGAAATTGCCGGTTCCGTGCTTCCGTTGCATGTCAGGAAGAAGCGCGAAACGCCGCCGGCAATAGGTGTCGTCGTCCGCGATGTCATAGTCGTGCCAGACGGAAACGGAGCGGTTGATCTTGATGCCGCTCAGCGTCCCCCCGATGTGGCACATGTAATATTTTCCCACGACGCCGTGCTGATTGCCGATGCCGTTCGGGTGCACATCGCGGTTGGCCAAAAGCAGTCGCGGCACCTCGAGCCCGCCTGTCGCGAGCACGAACGACTTTGCTTTCACGTCCGCGGTCTTTCCGCCGAGGCTGCGTAGTTTGACGCCGGTCACCACCTGTCCGGAATCGTCGAAGCGAAACTGCGTTGCGGTGGCGTGCAGCAGCACGCGAATGTTGGCGGCCCGTAATGCAGCCCCGTAGCACGCGGCAAAGTTGGTCGGCTTGCTGAAGCGTTCAAGGCTGTCCGTGGAATACGCGCTGCCGTTGAAGCCATCCACCATCGGCTTCATCGGGCGATCGAAGGCCTCGTCGATCGTATAGGCGTATGCGCCTGCCTCGCAGATGCGGTTGGCCTCGCGATAGAAGGGAAGCAGCTCATCCAGCGAAAACGGCCAGCCACTGAGGGGCACATAGCTTCTCGCTTCGAAATCGATCGCGTCGAGCGGCATGCAGCGCCCGCCCCAGAGCACCGTGCTGCCCCCGAACTGCCGCCGGCGAAAGCGATCCGTGGCCGCGTGTAGATCAGGCCGCGTCACGTTGCCGGCGTACATTGCCTGCGTATCGGCCTCGTAAGCCAGGCCGCCCGACTCGACGAGCAACACGTCCAGACCCTTATCGATGAACTGCATCGCCAGCGTGATGCCCGCCGCCCCCGCGCCGATGATGCACAGGTCTGCCTCGAGGTTCTGCCCATCCGGCAGCTCTGCCAAGTCAAGGATCACGTATGTCACTCTTTGGTTTGAAGCGGGCGCGGGATGCACCGGTGAGGAGAATTTTGAACGGCAATGTCGCGAAGTATGGCATGGCGCGGAATTTGCGGCTCAGCAACCTCGCGTCAGGTGGTAAATGCAGAAACGGAAACGTCGTCGCAAATATATTGCGGCATCTGTAAACCTGAATAGCGTTAAACCCGGTCCGCGAAGACGCTATTGTGTCATAGCGGAGTGACAATCGCTGTACCGTGAATCTTCCTTGAACTGACACAGCGCGCTGGAGCGAAACCTCATCGTTGACGTATCGGTATCGATCTGGGGACTTACCGTCTCGCCTGCGCAGCTCGCGGCGCTCTTGGCGACATTGCTGTCCGAGGAGCAAGCGCACGCGGCGGGGTTGCCGGTGGCCGCGACGGCGCAACAGTTCGTTGTCAGTCGCAGCATCACCCGAATGCTGTTGGCTCGCCATTGCGGCCTTTCCGCCAGCGTGTTGGACCTCCGCAAGGATGCGCGCGGGAAGCCATATCTCGAAGGTGCCCCACGTCCCATCGCGTTCAATGTCTCGCACGGCGGCGGCTTTTGCGCCCTGGCCGTCGGCGATGTCGAATGCGTTGGAGTGGATATTGAAGCCGTGCCTTCCAGCGCTGACGATCTGGCCGAAAGTGTCTTTTCGTCAGGTGAGGCGCGCCAGTTCGCAGCCCTCCCTGCGGCCGCTCGCTTGCCTGCCCTTATCCGCGCCTGGGTCGCCAAGGAGGCCTACCTGAAGGCCACCGGAGAAGGCCTGGGAGGGGGCATCGACAGCCTGGAGCTGGACCTTCAGCCAGATGCAACCATTAAGCCGATCGCCATCCGCGGAAGCCGGCAAGCGCTTTCGCATTGGCACTTTCACGGTTTCGACGTCGATGATCGCGTGTTCGGAGCTGTCGCAATAAAAGCCGACATACAATTCGCAAAACTGAACATTCGGCGTCTCGACGTTGAAGATGTTTTGCCGGCGAGCTGAATTCCGCTCCTCATTGGCGTGCTGACCGCAGCCCTATGAGCATCCAGCACGGCAACAAGAACGTTTACCGATAATCCGCTATGTCGACGCAAAAGCGAGGCGGCAGCGGTATCATTCGGCTGTAGCATTGGAAGCGCAAACTGAACCTTTGTTGTTGACATTGCTCAACTTTTTCGTCACAGCGGTTCAGTGTCCCGAGGCGGCAGTTACCCGCTTCGTGCGGTCCTGGCAGGAATGTTCGGAAGTTTGCGGCCGAGCGCGCCATTCGCGAGCTTTTATATGGGTCGCAAAGCTTTAGGATCGCTGCGGTATTGATACATTTCTTGGCCCGGCGGCCTTGTTAAGACGGGGTGTGAATATGCAGCGTAGTCGTATTTCGTGCGTTTTGATTGGTGACGGTTCACTTCTCACCCAATGCGGCGACCTCCTCGCAAACCGCGACTACGCGATAAAACTGGTGGTGACGGAAAGCCAAGTCGTCGCCGACTGGGCCAACGCCCGCGGCCTGCCGCTGCTTGCAACCGCCACCGTGCTGCGCGACGGCCTGCCCGACGTCGAGTTCGACTGGCTGTTCAGCATCGCCAACCTCCAGATGTTGCCCAAGCGCGTCTGGCAAGCCGCACGTAGCGGCGCGGCGAACTTCCACGACGGCCCGCTGCCGAAGCATGCAGGCCTCAACGCGCCCGCATGGGCCCTTCTCGCCGGCGACGCTGAGTTCGGCGTCACCTGGCACGCGATCACCGATGGCGCGGATGAAGGCGAAATCTACGTCCAAAAGTTTTTTCCGATCGACAGCGACGAGACCTCGCTGACCCTCAACCTGAAATGTTTCGAAGCGGGCCTCGCTTCGTTCGGAACGCTTGTCGACTCCATCACCGCCGGATCTCTCGTCGGCGCGCCGCAAGACGGCAGCGG
>JAKAXS010000131.1:0-3563 GCA_021816505.1 Pseudomonadota bacterium | reverse complement strand
CGCAGCTACCACGCGCGGCGCGATCGTCCGCAGAACGGCGCGACGTTGAATTTCACCGACACGATCCAAGAGATCGACCGCCTGGCGCGCGCTCTGGACTTCGGGCAGGGGTATCTCAATCCCCTGAGCCTACCGAAGCTTCTGACGTCACGCGGGGCCTTCAACGTCAAGTCGCTCGAAACGACGCCCGGGCGAGAGGGCGCCAACGCGCAGCTCCCCGGCACGGTCATTGCGATCGACGGCTCCTCGGCATCCATCGCCGCGTCAGACGGTGTCGTTCGCATCAATGAACTCAGCGACGCCTCCGGTGCATCCGTTGAGATCGCGACTGTCCTGAGCGCCGGCGACCAGCTGCCGTCGCTCTCGGAAGCGAACAAGCATCGCCTGAATGCCGTGCTTGCAGATGTCGCCGCTAACGAGCCGTTCTTCACCGCCCGGTTGCAGAACTTCGCCGAGATCGAGTGGGCCGGCTTGTCGAGCGTCGAGCCGAACAAGGCGCAGCGCTGGCAGGAGCTCAGCTTCGCGTTGCCGGCGTCCGCCAAGGGGCCGCGGGGAGTCGCTGCGTTGCTCGCGGGGTTGTCGCGTCTCAGCGGGCGTGATCGCGTCGATGTCTTCTTCTCGGACGACGAACTGAAAGACCTCCCCGAAGGCTATGTCGGTGGCTCGGTGCCTCTGGGCATTTCTGTTGCGGAAGCTGAAACCGTCGGCACCCTGTCCGCATCGGTCGGCACTCAGATCGAGGATCTGCGCCGCAAAGTCGGCTACGCCGCGGACCTATCGAGCCGCGTGCCGGGATTGGGACAGTTGCGCTCCAACGTCGCCATTCAGCTGGTTGCTGACGCGGCGCAAGCGCGGCCATCTGCCAAGACGGCGCTGACATTCATTGTTCCGCGTGCCGACGCGACCGTCCGCGTTCTCTTCGATGCAAACCGCGTGTCCGAAGCTTCCGCGGCGGAGTCGATCAAACGCCTCGCCCTTGCCACCGCCAGCTTTGTCGAAGATGCGACGCCCGTCGCAAAGCTGCCGCTGATGGCGCAAAGCGAGATCGAGGATCTCATCTATGCGCGCAACGCGACGGCTCGGGATTTCGATCGAACGGCGACCGTGCATTCGCTGTTCGAAGCCCAGGCCGCGCTGACGCCCGACGCGATCGCCTTGGTCAGCGGGAACGAAAGCCTCTCCTATCGAGAACTCGACGCGCGCGCCAATCGCGTTGCCGCCTATCTGATTTCGCTCAACGTCGGCCCCGACGTCCTCGTCGGGCTCAACCTCAACCGGTCCTGCGACCTCGTCGTCGGCGCGCTGGGAATCCTCAAGGCCGGCGGCGCATACGTGCCGCTCGACCCGACCTATCCTGCCGACCGCATCGCCTACATGATCAAGGACGGCGAACTGGCGACGATCATCGGTGAAGCCGACGGGGCTTCCGCGGAGTTGCCTGGCGTTCGCCGTGTCACGATTGAGGGCGCTCTTGCGGCCGTGCCTGAAGCTGCTTCTCCCAAAGGGAGATCGGCACCGCAAAATCTTGCGTACGTCATCTACACGTCAGGCTCGACGGGCCAGCCCAAGGGCGTGATGGTCGAGCACCGCAACGTCGTCAACTTCTTCGCCGGAATGGACGAGCGCATCGAGCAGCCGGCCTCGGGCCAGGCGGTTTGGCTGGCGGTCACCAGCCTGTCGTTCGACATTTCAGTTCTTGAACTCTTCTGGACGTTGGCACGCGGCTTCAAGGTCATCGTGCAGGACAACGCACCCCATCACGCGGATCGCAACGTCGGCGCGAAAAGCGCAAGCGGCATGGAGTTCGGGCTGTTCTACTGGGGCGATGACGACCAGCCGGGATCGCGCAAGTATCAGCTTCTCCTGGAGGGCTCACGTTTCGCCGATGAGCACGGCTTCACGTCCGTGTGGACTCCGGAGCGCCACTTCCATTCCTTCGGTGGTCCCTACCCCAATCCCGCCGTGACCGGAGCGGCGGTCGCCGCGGTGACCAAGAACCTGTCGATCCGTGCGGGCAGTTGCGTTCTGCCGCTGCACCATCCGGCACGCGTTGCGGAAGATTGGGCGATCATCGACAACTTGAGCGACGGCCGCGCGGCGCTGTCATTTGCCTCAGGCTGGATGCCGGACGACTTCGTGCTGCGCCCCGAGAACGCGCCGCCGGCCAACAAGGCCGCGTTGTTCAGAGATATCGACGTCGTGCGCAAGCTTTGGCGCGGCGAAGCGGTGGAGTTCGACTCGGGCAGTGGCAAGGCTGTCAGCGTCACGACATTGCCGCGCCCGGTCCAGGCCGAGTTGCCGGTCTGGGTCACGACGGCCGGCAATCCCGACACGTTCCGCGAAGCAGCACGACAGGGCGCAAACATCCTGACCCATTTGCTCGGCCAGTCCGTGGACGAGGTCGCAGACAAAGTTAAGGCTTATCGCGACGAGCTTCGCGCGCAGGGCTACGATCCCTCGAAGTTCAAAGTCACGATCATGCTGCACACCCTCGTCGGCAAGGATCGCGAGATCGTGCGCGAGCAGGCGCGCGAGCCGATGAAGCGCTACCTGCGCAGCGCGGCGGCGTTGATCAAGCAGTACGCCTGGAGTTTCCCGGCTTTCAAGCGCCCGACGAACTCGCAAGGTCCGATGGATCTCGATCTTCGATCGTTGGAGAAGGACGAGATGGAGGCGATCCTCGAGTTCGCGTTCGTCCGCTACTTCGAAGACAGCGGCCTGTTCGGCACGGTCGACGATGCGATCGTGCGCATCGATCAGTTGAGCGCCATCGGCGTGGACGAGATCGCTTGCCTGATCGATTTCGGCGTGCCCTCCGATCTGGCCTTGAGCGCGCTTCAGCCGCTGGCGGAGGTGGTGAAGGCGGTCAATTCACGCGCACCCGCAGCGATCGAAGCGCCGGCGATGACGGCCACAAGCGTCGGCGACCTCATTCGCCGCCACGACGTCAGCCACATGCAGTGCACGCCGTCCATGGCGGCGATGCTGCTCGATAGCGACGACGATCGCACGGCACTCGCGAAACTCGATCGCCTGTACATCGGTGGTGAGGCCCTGTCGGGCGCGCTCGTCAAGAAGTTGGGCCAGGCGACGCAGGCCAGCATCGAAAACATGTACGGGCCGACGGAAACCACGATCTGGTCGTCGACGGGACCGGCCGTTGCAACCGAAGGCAAGGTGCCGCTCGGCACGCCGATCGCGAACACGCAGCTCTATGTTCTCGACACGCACTTGAACCCGGTGCCGCTCGGCTCCGAAGCGGAGCTCTTCATCGGCGGCGACGGCGTGGTTCGCGGCTACCACAAGCGCCCGGAACTCACTGCGGAACGCTTCATCGACAATCCGTTTGTCGCCGGCGGACGCATGTACCGCACGGGCGACGTCGTCCGCATCGACGTGGATGGCACGCTGCAGTTCATCGGCCGAAGCGATTACCAGGTGAAGGTCCGCGGCCATCGCATCGAACTCCAAGAGATCGAGGAATCCCTGAACAGTCACGCCGGCGTCAAAGAAGCCGTGGTGATCGTTCGCGAAGACTCGGCCGACGACGTTCGAGATCGGAA
>JAKAXS010000130.1 GCA_021816505.1 Pseudomonadota bacterium | reverse complement strand
ATCTCGCCCTTATCGACCATCTAACTCCGCCTGCCCTTGTTCAGCCATTGATTGTAACGTCACCATACGTGCATCGGCGGCGTTCGCCACCCTCCAAATCGATCAAAAGCGCCCCGTCGACGTCGAGGCCCGCGAAAGTTCCCGCGAGTGCGCTTTCCGCGCCGTGGACCGTCATGCGCTCACCGATGGGACCGGAGCGAGCCAGCCAGGCCGTGCGGACCACAGGAAATCCACTAGAAGCGTCCCACAGCCTGAGTGCGTCGGCCAAAGCATGGTCGAGTGCGTCAAGTGCGCGCTGCGGTTCCAACAGTACGCCGTGCGCAGCAAGGTTGGTGACCGCGCGGCCGGGAATGTCGGGGTGGCTTTTCAGGTTGAGGCCAATTCCGACGACAGCCGTCAATCCCGCGCGGCCCGGGATGCCGCTGCTTTCGACGAGGATGCCGCCCACCTTCGCAGTGCCGATGAGGATGTCGTTCGGCCACTTGAGGCGCAGGCCCTCCGCCGAACCGAGGCCCGAATTGGCGACGGCGTTGAACGCTGCGACGCCGGCGACGAGCGAGAGCTGATGCGCGCTGGCGATCGGAGCTGACGTCTCGAACAGATAGCTGGCGAACAGATTGCCGGCGCCACCGACCCATGCGCGGCCGGAGCGGCCTTTGCCTGCCGTCTGCTGATCCGCGACGATCCAGACAGGCCCGGTCTCCCCTTCTGCGGCGAGCCGCATCGCCTCGACATTGGTCGAAGCGATCTCGGCGTAGCGAAGAACCGGCGTGCCTGACGATGTCGCCAGCATTGTCAGAACTTCAGCGTGGCTGCGGCGGCGTTGGCGGCGGACAGGATGGACGGTCCGGGCCAGACGACGAAGACGAGCGTGAACACCACCGAGGCTGCCATGACGAAGGCGATCACCGCGTCGCTCTTTTCGAAGCCGGGCTTGGGCTCATCGAAGAACATGATCTTGATGATGCGCAGGTAGTAGAACGCGCTGACCACGCTGGCCAGCACGCCGATCACGGCGAGCCAGCCGAGCCCCGCCTTCACGGCCGGCGCCAGCACGTACCACTTGGCGAAGAAGCCGGCGAGCGGGGGAACGCCCGCGAGCGAGAACAGCAGCACGCCCAGGATGGCGGCCATCTTCAGGTCGGTCTGGGCCAGCCCCGCCAACTCGTAGATGTCTTCCACCATGCCGTCTTTGCGGCGCATGGCGAGGATGACGGCGAACACGCCGAGCGTCATTGCCAGATAGATGGCCATGTAGATGAGGATGCCGGCGACGCCGTCGGACGTGGCGGCCGCGAGGCCGACGAGCGCGAAACCGACGTGGCCGATGGACGAGTAGGCCATCAGCCGCTTGATGTTGGTCTGGCCGATCGCCGCGAACGCGCCGAGCAGCATCGAGCCGATGGCGGCGAAGACGATGATCTGCTGCCACTGCGGCACCGCGTTCGGGAACCCGGCAATCAGCACGCGCGTGAGCAGTGCCATCGCCGCGAGCTTGGGTGCCGCGGCAAAGAACGCCGTGATGGGTGTCGGCGCACCCTCGTAGACATCGGGCGACCACATGTGGAACGGCACGGCCGCGACCTTGAAGGCGAGACCGGCGAGCAGGAACACGAGACCGACCACGAGGCCGAGGCTGGGCGTGCCGCCCGGCTGCACGGAACTGGCGATGACGGCGAGGCTGGTCGAGCCGGTGAACCCGTAGATGAGCGACGCGCCGTAGAGCAGCATGCCCGACGACAGCGCGCCCAGCACGAAGTACTTCAGGCCGGCTTCGCTCGAGCGGACATCGTCGCGCCGCACGGCAGCCAGCACGTAGAGCGCGAGGCTCTGCAGCTCGAGGCCGAGATAAAGCGAGATGAGGTCGCCGGCCGAGATCATCATCATCATGCCGATGGTGGCGAGCAGCATCAGCACCGGCACTTCGAACTTCGCGACGCCGTGACGCTTGAAGTAGTCGTACGACATGACGACGGCGAAGGCCGAACCGGCCAGCACCAGCAGTTTCATGAAGCGGCCGAACTGGTCGACGATGAAGGCGCCGTTGAAGAGGGAAACGCTCTCAGCGGGTTGTGCCAGCAGCATGCCGCCCGCCAGCGCCAGCACGGCGACAGCCAGCCAACCTTCGAGCTGGCCCGCGTTCTCGCCCTCGCCCCTGAATGCACCGAGCATCAGCAACGCCATCGCGCCTATGGCGAGCGTCAGTTCCGGATAGAGCGGCGCGTACGTGGCGGCCTCGATCATCTTCAGGGCCTCATGGAGCGGGTGCTGGCGAAGCGGAAAGCGCCGTCGCCGTATTGATGGCCGCTTCGTAGTTGGCGACCAGTTGTTTGACGGACGCGGCCGTCACGTCGAGGACGGGGGCCGGATAGAAGCCGAACAGGATCGTCAGGATGACGAGCGGCGCCAGGATGGCGATTTCGCGCGGCGTCACGTCCTTGAGCTTCTGCAAGGCCGGTTTCGTCAATTCGCCGAACACGACACGGCGATAGAGCCACAGCGCGTAGCCGGCCGACAGGATGACGCCAAGCGTCGCCAGCGCGGCGACCAGCGTGTTGGCCTTGAAGGCGCCGAGCAGCGTCAGGAATTCGCCGACGAAGCCGGAGGTTCCGGGCAGGCCGACGTTGGCCATCGTGAACACCATGAATACGGCCGCGTAGATCGGCATCCGCTCAACGATACCGCCGTAAGCGGCGATCTCACGCGTGTGCAGGCGGTCGTAGACGACGCCGACGCAGAGGAACAGCGCGGCCGAGACGATGCCGTGCGACAGCATCTGGAAGATGGCACCGTCGACGCCCTGGGTGGTGAAGGTGAAGATGCCCATCGTGACGTAGCCCATGTGGGCGACGGACGAGTACGCGATCAGCTTCTTGATATCTTCCTGCACCAGCGCGATCAGCGACGTCGCGACGATGGCGATCACCGACATGGCGAAGACGAGTGGCGCCAGTTCCTGGCTGGCGAGCGGGAACATCGGTACGGAAAATCGCAGGAAGCCGTAGCCGCCCATCTTCAGCAGGATCGCCGCAAGGATGACGGAGCCCGCGGTAGGCGCTTCCACGTGCGCGTCCGGCAGCCAGGTATGCAGCGGCCACATCGGCATCTTGACGGCGAACGATGCGAAGAACGCCAGCCACAGCCACCACTGCATTTCGGCTGGGAACTTGAACGTCATCAGCGTCGGGATGTCGGTCGTGCCGGCCTCGGCATACATCGCCATCATGGCGATCAGCATCAGGACCGAACCGAGGAACGTGTAGAGGAAAAACTTGAACGAGGCATAGACGCGGCGTGCGCCGCCCCAGACACCGATGATCAGGAACATCGGGATCAGGCCGCCCTCGAAGAACAGGTAGAACAGCACGAGGTCCAGCGCGCAGAAGACGCCGATCATCAGCGTTTCCAGCACGAGGAAGGCGATCATGTATTCCTTCACGCGCTTCTGGATGCTGTCCCACGAGGCCAGGATGCACAGCGGCATCAGGAACGTGGTCAGGATCACGAACAGCATCGAGATGCCGTCGACACCCATCTTGTATTTGATGGGGCCGAGCCAGGCGCGGTCCTCCACGAACTGGAAGCCGGCGCTGGAGCTGTCAAAGTTGGTCCAGATGAAAATCGAGACGGCGAATGTGATCAGCGTCGTCCACAGCGCCACGTAACGCACGTTGGTCGTGGCGTCGCGCGGCAGGAACGCGATGAACAGCGCGCCGGCCAGCGGCAGGAACGTGACGATGGACAGGATGGGTGCGTTGGCGATGCTCATGGATCAGATCCCGCCCTTCATCATGAAGTAGGTGATGACGAGCGCGACGCCGATCAGCATGGCGAACGCGTAGTGGAAGACGTAACCCGTCTGCAGCTTGACGATCTTGGTCGTGCCCCAGCCGACCGCCTTGGCCACGCCGTCGATCGTGCCGTCGACGATGGCCCCGTCGATGCCCTTCCAGAGGAAACGGCCGATGGCGAAGGCCGGACGCACGAACAGCGCGTCGTAGAGTTCGTCGATGTACCACTTGTTGAGGAAGAAGAGGTACAGCGGCCGGAACGCCGCCGCCGTGCGCGCGGGCAAGCCCGGCGAGACAATGTAGTAGTAATAGGCCAACCCCAGGCCGGAGAGCATGGCGGTGAACGGCGCCCAGCGGACCCACTCGGGCACTTCATGCATGGCGTGCATCACGTGGTTCTCGGGCGACTCGAACAGCGCCGCACCCCAGAACTCCTTGTAGTGGTGCCCGATGAAGTACGGCGCGAAGACGACGCCGGCCAGCACCGCGCCGACCGCCAGAACGCCAAGCGGCACAAGCATCACGGGCGGGCTTTCGTGCGCGTGATCGAACGTGTGATGGTCGGCACGCGTGGGACCATGGAACGTGAGGAAGATCAGGCGCCACGAGTAGAACGACGTCATGAAGGCGGCGATGACCAGCAGCCAGAAGGCATAGTTGTGAACGGTGTGGGCGGCGAACGCCGCTTCGATGATGCCGTCTTTCGAATGGAATCCGGCGAAGCCGACGAGGTGCGGAATGCCGACGCCCGTCAGCGCCAGCGTGCCGATCAGCATCATGATCCAGGTGATGCGGATCTTGGGCGCGAGGCCGCCCATGTTGCGCATGTCCTGCTCGTGGTGCATCGCATGGATGACGGAGCCCGCACCCAAAAACAGCAGCGCCTTGAAGAAGGCGTGCGTGAACAGGTGGAAGATGGCGACGCCATACGCGCCCACGCCGCAGGCGACGAACATGTAGCCGAGCTGCGAGCACGTGGAATAGGCGATGACGCGCTTGATGTCGTTCTGGACGAGGCCGACCGTGGCGGCGAAGAACGCCGTGATCGCGCCGATGAACGTGACGACGGCCAGTGCCGTCGGCGCCAGTTCGAACAGCGGAGACAGGCGCGCCACCATGAACACGCCGGCCGTCACCATCGTTGCGGCGTGGATCAGCGCGGAAACCGGCGTTGGGCCCTCCATGGCGTCCGGCAGCCAGGTGTGCAGCAGGAACTGCGCCGACTTGCCCATGGCGCCCATGAACAACAGCAGGCACAGCAACGTCATGATGTCGATGTCGTAGCCGACGAAACTCATCGTCTTGCCGACGGCGGACGGCGCGGCGGCGAACAGTGCGTCGAGGTTGATCGTGTTGAAGACGAAGAACAGCCCGAAGATGCCGAGCGCGAAGCCGAAGTCGCCGACGCGGTTGACGACGAACGCCTTGATGGCGGCGGCGTTGGCGGACGGCTTTTTGTACCAGAAACCGATCAGCAGGTAGCTGGCGAGGCCCACGCCTTCCCAACCGAAGAACATCTGCAGCAGGTTGTCGGACGTCACCAGCATCAACATGGCGAAGGTGAAGAGCGACAGGTAAGCGAAAAAGCGCGGGCGGCTGTCGTCCTCGTGCATGTAGCCGATGGAATAGAGGTGCACGAGCGAGGATACGGTGGTGACGACGACGAGCATGACCGCGGTCAGCGTATCGATCCTCAGCGCCCAGGCGGTGTCGAGTTCGCCCGAGGTGACCCAGCGGAACAGCGGAACGCGCGTCGTCTCATGTCCGAAACCGACCTCGACGAAGGCGACCCACGACAGCACGGCGGCAATCAACAGGAACGCGGTGGTGATGAGTTCAGACGGCCGCTCGCCGATGAGACGGCCGAACAGGCCGGCGATCAGCGCGCCGAGCAGCGGCAGGAAGACGATCGCGGTGTAGATCATGCGTCGCCCTCAGCCCTTCATCATGTTGATGTCTTCAACCGCGATGGACCCGCGATTGCGATAGTAGACGACGATGATCGCCAGTCCGATTGCGGTCTCGGCCGCGGCCACGGTCAGGATGAACAGCGCGAACACCTGGCCGACGAGGTCGTTGGCGAAATGCGCGAAGGCCACCAGGTTGATGTTGACCGCCAGCAGCATCAGCTCCACCGACATCAGGATGATGATGACGTTCTTGCGGTTCAGGAAGATGCCGAACATGCCGAGCGTGAACAGGCACGCCCCCACCGTCAGATAATGCGCGATGCCGATATCCATGCTGGTCAGCCCTGCCCTTTTCCGGTGGCCGGCATCCCGGTTTCACCCGGCGCGACCTTGACGATGGCGAGCCCCATCTCAGGCGTGCGAGCCACCTGCGCGGCGATCGACTGGCGGCGTACGGCCGTGCGATGCTGCAGCGTGAGCACGATGGCGCCGATCATGGCGACCAGCAGGATGAGCCCGGCGGCCTGGAAGAAGTAGACGTACTTCGTGTAGACGATCAGGCCGAGCGCTTCGGTATTGGAAATGCCCTGCGGAACGGCCGCGCCCTGGGCATTGGGTGCCGATACGCCCACGCCGCGCGCCACGAACAGCGCGATCAGCTCCGCCAGGACGACACCGCCCACGATCAGGCCGATGGGCGCGTTGCGGATGAAGCCGGCACGCAGCTCCGCGAAGTCGACGTCGAGCATCATGACGACGAACAGGAACAGCACCGCCACGGCGCCCACGTAGACGATGACGAGCAGCATCGCCAGGAACTCGGCGTTGAGCAGCACGAACAGCCCGGCGGCGTTGAAGAAGACCAGGATCAGGTACAGCACCGCGTGCACGGGGTTCTTGGCGACGATCACCATTGCCGCCGCCGCCACCGCCAGCGTCGAGAACAGGTAGAAGAAGACGGCCGTCAGTGCCATGCCGCCCTCCCGGCAGACTTCGTCCACGCGACAAAACCACCGCCCGAATTCCCCTCCCCTCGATGGAGAGGGGTTAGGGGTGGGGTGAAGAGCCTGGACGACGCTATCAGTTGACTATCGAGGTCAGCCGTGGCGGCGATATCGCCCGCAAGGGACACACGCTCCCGCGGCTCGCCCCCGCCCCTAACCCCTCCCCGCCCGGGGGAGGGGGACAGGTGGCGGGCGCATCGTTCGTTGACGCTCAAGATCATCTGGCTCACCGATACCTCGCGTCGAGGGCGAGGTTCTGGGCGATCTCGCGTTCCCAGCGGTCGCCGTTGGCGAGCAGACGGTCTTTGTCGTAGTAGAGTTCCTCTCGCGTCTCGGTGGCGAACTCGAAGTTCGGTCCCTCGACGATGGCGTCGACCGGGCAGGCCTCCTGGCACAGCCCACAGTAGATGCACTTCACCATGTCGATGTCGTAGCGCGTGGTGCGGCGGGTGCCGTCGTTGCGGCGGGGGCCGGCCTCGATGGTGATGGCCTGCGCGGGACAGATCGCCTCGCACAGCTTGCAGGCGATGCAGCGCTCTTCGCCGTTGGGATAGCGGCGCAGTGCGTGCTCGCCACGGAAGCGCGGCGACAGC
>JAKAXS010000129.1 GCA_021816505.1 Pseudomonadota bacterium | reverse complement strand
AGTTACGTCTCAGCTTTCCTGCAGCAACCATGAACGCCTAACATCACTGGTATTTGGCAGAAAAATGGTCAGCCTATACTCAGCGACGATTGGCCCACCCGGTAAGGGTTTACTAAACCTTTCGTCACACCCTGGTTTCGCCGCTTTCCCGCACTAGTCGAGCGTCTACACCAATTCCAATATCAGGCTGATCGCCATGCAATTTTTCACACGATTCGCGCAGCACCGCGGGCGAAATCTGGCCGCAAAGGCTGCTTTTGCACTGGGCGCTGTCTTGACCGTCGTGGAGAGCCGCTCCGCCGAGGCGCAGGTGCCCTCGGAGGTTGGCGTCTGGATCAACCACGAGGGCAAGGGCGCCGTCGAGATCAAACCCTGCGGCGCGGCACTCTGCGGCAACATCGTCTGGCTGCGCGACACCGTGAACGACCAGGGCCAGCCACTGTTCGACCGCCGCAATCCCGATGAGACGAAGCGTAACCGCCCCATCTGCGGCCTGCCCGTCATCGGCAACGTGAAACGCACGGCCGAGGGTTGGGACGAAGGCTGGATCTATAACCCCGAAGAAGGCGCCCAGTACGACGTGGCTATCCGTGCCGCGGGAGACCGCCTCACGGTCACGGGTTACAAGGGCATCAAGCTGTTCTCCAAGACGTTGATCTGGACGCGCGCGCCGGCAGACCTGGAGCGCTGCGAAGGCGCCCCCGCCTCGCAGACCAAGGCGAAGCCCGCGCTAGCCCCGCCGAACGTCGCTGCGCCCAAGCCATCCGATGACCTGGCACCGGCGAAGAAGCAGGCCGCGACCGGCGGCCCTCCGACCGCCGCGCCCGCGAAGGCGGCCGTCACCGGTGGTGCCGCCGTGAAGAAAGCACCTGCAAAGGATGCCAAGGCGGTCGCACCAGCTGCCAAGAAGCCAGAGGCGGCAACGACCGAGGCCAAAAAGAAGGCCGTCCCGTCCGACAAGAAGGCCGCAACGGCAACAGCGGCGAAAAAGCCGTCTGCGACCGCGGCAACGAAAACGGCGACCGGGCAACCGGCACCGACGGCACCGGCACAAACAGCAAAGAAGAAGCCGGCAGCAACAACAGCCGCAGCGTCGACCAAACCCGCCACCCTGCCCGTTCCCAAGCCGGTGGCCGCAAAGAAGCCGGCCGCAAAGCCCGCCCCTCAGAAGCAAACGGCGGACGAAGCTGATGCTTCATCCGCCGCCGATTGATCATTGATTGTAGCGCTGCGGATCCGCTCCGCAGCAGGCCTCAGGCCGAGCGATCCTCGTTGCCACGAGCCATGCCACGCCCATCGCGCGTTTCGGACTGTCCCGCCTTCAGGCGATTGACGGCCTCCAACTCTTCGACACGTGCGCACTGACGATGCATGAAGTCCACGGCCCGGTCGGCAACGATGTTCCGCTGCTTGTCGAGCGTGACCATGTGATAGCTGTCGTCCAGAACCACCGTCTCCACGAGGCCGCCAAGGCGGCGCTGCAGCAGAAGCGCGTTCGACAAGTCGCTCTGATCATCCTCGCGCGGATGGAAGATGACCGTGTTCTGTTTGATCTCGGACAGGCCCTTCTTGACGTCACGCGCCAAGCGCAGGAACTCGAACACCAGCCCGCCACCGCGGCCGAACAGGTCCTCGATCGGCCGGTCGTCCGACTTGTAGCTGTCGAACACGAAATTGCGGACGCGTTCGTCCTTGATGCCGTACGGCGCCCGCTGGCGGAAGTTGAACAGCCGGGCGAACCACTTCTGGTGCACCAGCTTGAAGAGGTGGAAGGACCGGGGGATCGTCCACCCGTTCGGCCAGATGGTCGGGGCGAACAGCATCAGGCTCTGGACCGTCTCCGGCTGGCGACGCGCGAGTTGCAGCGCAACCATTGAGCCGGCCGACATGCCGCCGACGAAAATCGTATCGCAATGCGCTTTGAGATCGGCGAGCGCCTTTTCGGCAGCCGCATACCAATCCTGCCAGGTCGAGAGACCCGACACGTCCGTGCCGCCGCCGAGACCGGGAAGCAGCGGGCAGTAAACCGTGCAGCCTTCGCGCGCCAGCGACTGGGCGACGAAACGCAACTCCATCGGGTTGCCGCCGAGGCTGTGGATAAGCAGGACCCCCACGCGGCCGCCCGGGATCACAAGGCTCCCCCGGAACCCAGTCAGTTTCTCTTTGCTTTTTAGCACGTTAATTCCACCCGCTCGGATCTTGGTTGGACTTTTAGACCGACAATGGCCCGTTAGCCAACCCCTGTTTATTTCCCTGCCTCAGAACGCCGCAGCCCGCATGGGGCCGATATGGCATGAGCGACAAGGATCCCGCGTGTCGGCCCCGTCGTGGTGAATGAGGCGCTCGCCCCGCACCGGCTTGACCGTTATTAAACAATCCTCATCGACATTTGTGCGCCGCACAAACTGAGTTGACGATATGTCAGGATGACGCAGTAAAACCCTCGTATTCAGAATCCAGAAGGAAGACTAAGCGGTTAAAAAGAAATGATTAATAATTTCAATATGTGGGGGAGTTGTCGACTGCCGCAATGCGGCAAAAGCATGTCTGCCTGTCACAGCGATGCAAACAGCTTGGTGATAGGCTTCCCTCTGGATCTATAGTGCGATCGTCGGGCGCTGGCGGCAGGGCGACCGGCATCCAAGCCGTCATTTCGGCGCGCTGCCGGTCGAAGGGGTTCAGTGTTGGTCAAACGACGATTCCGCCCGACGCTGTCGTTCGTCCTGGCCGCCGCCATCGCCCAAACGCACTGCGTCCCAGCGCTCCTGGCGCAGACGGCCACGCCCTCCCAAGCGCCCGCATCAGGCCAAGCCATCACGCGCGACGACTACGAAGCGTGTCAGCGCGGCGATGAGGCGGCCTTCCAGGCGGCCGTAGAGAAGATCACGGTCGCGGCCATGGAGAAGGGGCTCGCCGGCGTGGACTATGCCGCCGCCGTCGATGCGGAATGGCGCAAACTCGGCGTCGACCAGATCATCGACAAGCGCGTCGACCTCGCCGTCGAGGAAGTTCAGAACGAGACGAGCCTGGGCACGCGCATTCAGTCGCTCGGCAACAAGGAGAAGGCGCAGGAACTTGCCACCGCCGTCGCCGAGCGCGTTTACCGTTCCGAGGCTGTCTCCGGCGCAATCGAGAAGTTGGCGGAAGGCGTGGGCCACAGCGTCGGCGCGCGCATCGAGCTGGCAAGCCAGGATGCAGCGAGCCCCGCGCTCGACTGCGTGAAAGCGTTCCTCGGCAGCCGCTACGGGCAGACCGTGGCCAGCGTGGTGTCCGGCAACGTCGCGACCGAATTCGGCCTCGACCCCAACAAGGGCGGTGCCTCGGTCGACGCCGGTGCAGTACTCAAGCAGTCGTCCAGCGGCATCACCGGTGCCGCCATCCTCATCGTCCGCCGGCAGCTGGCAAACATGGCGCGCCGCATCGGCCAGCGTATCGTCGGCGCCGTTCTCTCGCGTCTCGTCTCCGTTGTTGCCGGCGGCATCGGCCTGGTGCTGATCGCCAAGGATATCTGGGACCTGCGCAACGGCGTCTTGCCCATCATCTCCGACGAGATGAAAACCGCCGCTACGAAGACCATGGTGAAGGAAGAGCTGGCCAAGAGCCTGCACGAGCAGATCGGCCTGCACGTGAAAGAGATCGGCGCCAAATCGGCCGAGCGCGTCGTGGAGATCTGGCGTGAGTTCCGGCGGGCCCATCTGAAGGCCCTCGACCTCGCCGACCGCAACGAAGGTTTCCGCAAGTTCCTGAGCGACGTGCAGCCGGTCGCGTTCGCCCGCCTCGACGAGGTAACGGGCATCGTTCTCTCCGCGGAAGGCGAGACCGGCATTCTGAAGCGCCTGGACGATGGCACGCTGGAAACCGCCATTCACAAGCTTCCGGACGACGCCATGACGATCGCCCGCGAAAGCCGCTCGTTGGAACCGGCGCTGGCGTGGTCGGCCGTGGCCGGAGACAGCCTGAACAAGGTCGTCGAGTACGAAATTTACCGCCGCGCCGCGCCGGCGGGGTTCACCGCCTCGTCCCTCGGCCGTCTGTTCGCGGTGGATGATCGCCTCGCCATCTCCCGCCTCGCCGCGCTCGACCGTGGAACGCGTGACACCCTGTTCGATCTCAATCCCGGCGATCTGAAAACGCTCGCCCGCACGCTCGGCGAAATCGAACTCACCACCCTGGCGGCCTATCTCACCGGGCTGAAGGCCGAGCCACGCGAGCGCGTCCTGCGTGCCGTGGCCGCCGATCCAAGCCGCATGCGTGCCATCGCCGCGCCGCGCATCCGCTCGGCCGTGTTGTCCAGCGCCGATCAGGCGGCAGCCGTCGAAATGTTCTTGCGCACGGGCGACGCAAACACGGCGAAGGCAACGCTCAACGATTTCGTCATGGCCTGGGAAGGGCGCATCAGCCCATGGCTGATATGGGAACGTCACCCCGTTCCCACGATCGCTCTGGGCTTTGCAGCGCTTCTGCTCCTGCTGCTGCTGCGCCGCCTGATCAGTCCCCGCCGGCGCCGTTCGCCGGCGGAGCCGCCGCAACCTTCCGTACCAGCCTGAGTGACCGCATGATCACTTGCCCACAGGCCGATGCTGCGGCGCAGTGCCTTCAGAACGCTGCGCTGCTATAAGCCGGTGCACACTATGAGTCGCCTTGGCGCCCTAAAGCGTTGCGGGGAAGGGCGAAACGTCACGCGAACATGGGGGAAGACACATGGTTCTCAAAGCGCCAGGCATCGTCACGTTCATGCTGTCGGTCATTTTGATGGTGGCGACGCTGATCAACTATTTCTTCAATTCACAGATTCCGATCCTGACGGGCAACGAAATGTGGGCCTTCCTGGGATCGCAGATCATCCTCGTGATGGGCTGCATCATGCGCGGGCTTTAACCGTCCCGTCCGGTATCGCGGACATTGCCCAAGACGTCGAAAACGCGCTGTGCGCTCCTGTCGCGCGACAGCTCGCGCCATAGCCTCGCGCGGCCAACGCGGCCGATAAAAAGGCCATGAACAACAAGCCCGACGATCAGCATTCCGTAAGCCACCGCGCGCGCCGCTACGCGCGCGGCATCGCCGTGGCTGCGGTGCTAACCTTTGCGGCATTGCTCTTCATTATCGCGACGATCGCCGGCAAGGCACACATGAGCCCTGACGCCCTGGCGACGACGGAACGTCCTGCGCCGACAGCGATGCATTAGCGCGGCTTGGCAGCGCTTCGGCGCAAGCCGCGTCCAAGGTCAAAGCCAATCCGGCACGACGTCCTGACCGATCAACTCATCGTAGCTCGCGCGAGGACGAACGACGGCGTGCGCGCTGCCGTTAACCAGCACCTCCGGGACAAGCGGACGGGTGTTGTAGGTGGATGACATGACGGCGCCGTAGGCACCCGCCGTCATAACCGCCATCAGATCGCCGGCGGCGAACGGCGGCAGCGTGCGGTCCAGCGCGAGATAGTCGCCGGTCTCGCACACCGGCCCCACAATATCCTGCATCACCGGCGGCAGGCCGGTCTTGGCTTCCTCGACGGGCCAGATCTCGTGATAGGCCTCGTACAGCGTCGGCCGAATGAGATCGTTCATCGCGGCGTCGACGATGGTGAACGTGCGGTCCGCGCCTTCCTTGCAGAAGATCGTTCGCGTAACGAGGATGCCGGCGTTGCCGACGATCATGCGGCCCGGCTCCAGAATGAACTTCAGTCCGAGATCGCCCAGCTCGTCCTTGATCACGCCCGCGTAGGCGTCTGGGTGAGGCGGCACGTCGGACGCACCTTGATACGGCACGCCTAGCCCACCGCCCAGATCGAGATGGCGAATGTCGTGGCCGGCGGCGCGCAGGCGCTGCGTGAGATCGCGCATCAACCGGAACGCATCGCGAAACGGCGCCAGGTCGGTGATCTGGCTACCGATATGCATGTGAATGCCGGTAAGGGCCAGGCCGGGTAGCTTGCGGGCTTCGTCGTAAAGGCGCTCCGCCTGCAGATACGGTACGCCGAACTTGTTTTCGGACTTGCCGGTCGAGATCTTGGCGTGCGTCTTGGCATCGACGTCGGGGTTCACGCGTATCGCAACGTTCGCCGTCAGGCCGAGGCCCGTCGCGACCTCGCTCAGGGCGAGCAGCTCCGGCTCGCTCTCGACGTTGAAGCCGTGAATGCCCTCGTTCAGCGCGTACGCCATTTCCTCGCGCGTCTTGCCGACGCCGGCGAAGATGATCTTGTCGGCCGCGGTGCCGGCCGCACGGGCGCGACGCAGCTCGCCTTCGGAGACGACGTCCATGCCGGCGCCGAGGCGCGCCAGCGTCGCCAGCACGGCCTGGTTCGAGTTCGCCTTCACCGCGAAACAGATCAGCGCGTCGAGCGCCCGGAACGCGTTGGCCAGCACCTCGTAGTGCCGCGTGATGGTCGCAGTGGAATAGCAATAGAACGGCGTGCCCACCTCATCCGCGAGGCGTGCAAGAGACACGTCTTCGGCATGGAGCGTGCCGGATTTGTAAGTGAAGTGATGCATGTTCGCGCGGTCCGAGGAAAAGGAGAGTTCTCCTAGCTCCGCGCGTGAGCGATGTCACCGGCGAAACGTGCCTCGCTGGCCTACTTTCCAAAATTAGAACGTGCTATAAAGAACAACATTGTGCCGCGTAAAATTTGAAGCGAGTTGCGCGGCAATGAGCATCCAAGGCCGGTTTGGGGCAAACGTAGGGCTAATCGACGCTAGAGGCACAGCGCAGATCCTGCGCAGTTTGTCGTGTCAGTTTACAGCAGCTGAGTTCGCGGATTTCTGTACGGTTGCCGAGGAAATCGTCCTTCGTGACCATATTGTCGTTGTGGGCAAGCTTGAGCAGTTGCCCCGCCCGCTGCATCTCGCGCTCCAACCGCTTTTTAGCGATGGCTTGATAGTTACGCCGGGCGAAGCATTTCGAATACCTGAGCTACAGAGCGACTCGCAACGGCTCAGTGCCGTCGCCAGCGCAATCAAGCTTGGCTTAACCACGACTACTGTTGAAGATGCGACGTACGAAGCTCGTCGACTCTTGGGCGGCGAAGCGCATTACGGCGTCGTGGCTACTCCGCTCCTGCGACAACTCCAGCATTTCGGAATAATCAGGCGCCCCCGCATTGAAAACACCGTTTGGGATTTGGTTGCGCAGTACGGCAAGATTTCCAACGCGGCTCAAGATGTGCGCCGGCGGCTTCAGCACGCCGGCGATCTCCCACATATCTCGATTCCACCCATCGCACTTACAGCAATTCAGCGTAGCAAATCTTTCGAGCAAGCAATTCACGAAGTGTTTCAACTGCGGCGTCAACTGGCGCCACTCCG
>JAKAXS010000128.1 GCA_021816505.1 Pseudomonadota bacterium | reverse complement strand
CTCGCCAAAGAACATTTTGTCGTTCCCGATCTTGAGAAGCTCTCGGTTTCGAGCCCATCGACGCATGCGCCGCGCATATTGATGCTCTACGGCTCGCTGCGCGCACGCTCGTTCAGCCGCTTTCTTGCGGAAGAAGCGGGGCGGTTATTGGAGGCGATGGGCGCGGAAGTGAAGTTCTTCGATCCGCACGGCTTGCCGCTGCCCGATGGTAGCGATGAGACACATGAAAAAGTGCAGGAGCTTCGGGCCCTCGCGGCGTGGTCCGAAGGGCAGGTGTGGTCCTCGCCCGAACGGCACGGCGCGATGAGCGGTGTCATGAAATCGCAGATCGACTGGATACCTCTCTCGGTTGGCGCGGTGCGCCCGACACAAGGCAAGACGCTTGCCGTCATGCAGGTGAGCGGCGGCTCGCAGTCCTTCAATGCCGTCAACCAAATGCGCGTCCTCGGACGCTGGATGCGCATGGTGACGATCCCGAACCAGTCTTCGGTTGCCAAGGCGTTTCAAGAATTTGACGAGCAGGGCCGGATGAAACCCTCCGCCTATTACGAGCGTGTCGTCGATGTAATGGAAGAGCTGATGAAGTTTACGCTCCTTGTGCGTGACCGGTCACCATACCTTGTTGACCGCTACAGCGAGCGCAAGGAAAGCGCAGAAGAGCTGAGCAAGCGCGTCAGTCTTGGCCGCGCCGTCTCTTAAGTGGCTTGATGATTCTGCGCAGGATTAGAGGCGTCATCCCCCGTCCAACTTGAAAAAATACCCCGCCAGTGGTACATATTGGTCATGGCGTGTGCTGCGTGCGCCCGGGCTCTAACGCTCGATTACGGAGATTGTTTTAACATCTCCGAAAAGCAGTGCATCCGTGCAAAACCGAATCTTGTCCCAGCCTCTTTCCGTGCTTCGCCGCCTTCTCGATAGCGAGGCGGCGGGCGGCATCATCTTGATCGTTGCGGCTGCTGCCGCAATCATTGTCGCCAATAGCGCGCTCGGTGATTTTTACCGCCATGCCCTGCATGCGCAGATCGGCCCGACTTTGTCAGAGAACCTGGGGCCGATGACGCCCCATCTCTGGATCAACGATGGCCTGATGGCCGTCTTCTTCCTGCTGGTCGGGCTTGAGATCAAACGAGAAATGGCGGATGGGCGTCTTTCGACTTGGGAGCAGCGGCGCTTGCCCGCACTGCCAGCGCTTTTGGGCATGGCGTTTCCCGCCATGATTTATCTCGCGTTCGCGGGCTCGTCACCCGCGCTCGCTGGTGGCTGGGCCATTCCTGCCGCGACCGATATCGCGTTTGCCATGGGCGTTCTTGCGCTGCTCGGACGACGCGCGCCGCTATCCCTCAAGCTGTTTCTTGTCACTGTTGCCATCCTAGATGATCTCGGCGCGGTCCTGATCATCGCGGTTTTTTACACATCGTCGCTCAATGTGATCGCCATGGCGGCAGCGGCGAGCATCCTGATCGCGATGTGGGGCATGAATCGGCTCGGCTTGCGTCACTTAGGCTTCTACGTCGTGGCTGCCGCGCTGCTGTGGTACGCAACATTGCTGTCGGGCGTGCACGCGACTGTCGCAGGTGTGCTCGCGGCGCTGATGATTCCCATCAGCGGATCACCGGGCGCACCTGATTCAGCAGAATCGCCGCTGCACAGGTTGGAGCACGCCCTGACACCATGGGTCGCTTTCCTGATCGTGCCTATATTCGGATTTGCTAATGCAGGCGTTGACCTCGCGGGCTCTAGTCTTGCCACGCTCCTAGCGCCTTTACCGCTTGGCATAGCCGCAGGTCTTTTTTTCGGGAAGCAGATTGGCGTCTTCGGCGGCGTTCTCCTCGCCGTCAAGACAGGTCTTGCCGCGAAGCCGCGCGGCGCAACGTGGCTTCAGATTTACGCCGTTTGCCTGCTGTGCGGCATTGGCTTTACGATGAGCTTATTCATTGGCGGCCTTGCTTTCCCTGACAATCCGGAGCTGGTCGAGGAAGCAAAAGCGGGCATCCTTGCAGGCTCGCTGCTGTCCGCGATCGTCGGCTGCGCCATCTTAAGATTTGCGCGTCCCGCTGACGACGCGCTGCTCGTTGAGGCAGCTCAGCAGGGCGAGATACGCGCTGACGGCGACGTTGCGCGTCTCTGAGCGGTCCATCAGCAGGAACTGTTTGCTGCGTTCGCTCGTAATTATCGCGCGGCAGCGGCGTTAGCTCAGCTTTGGCTATAGCCTCAGGCAGTTTTGCGGTTTTCCTCATTCTGGAAAACCAAGTTTGCTTGCTTTGTCATGCCCATCAGCGCCTAATGCGTCACTACAGATCAGGGGATTGATGAGCTCAGATGCTATTAAAGATAGGCAGGCAGTGGAATCCGCGAACGGTCCTCCGGACGCTCCCGCAGCGCGCATTTTAAATTCCTTCGACTGGGCATCGACCTCACTTGGAGCGCGCTCGTCGTGGCCGACACCCCTCACCACAACGGTTGAACTGATCCTCGCTTCTCCTGTCCCCATCGTGACGCTCTGGGGAGAGGACGGCATCATGATCTATAACGATGCCTATTCCGTGTTCGCGGGCGGTCGGCACCCGGCATTGTTTGGATCAAAGGTGCGGGAAGGGTGGCCGGAAGTCGCCGACTTCAACGACAATGTGATGAAGGTCGGGCTTTCCGGCAAGACGCTCTCCTATCGCGACCAGGAACTCACGCTGTACCGGACGGGCAAGCCCGAACAGGTCTGGATGAATCTCGATTACTCGCCGATCTACGATGAGCGCCGTGTGCCCTTGGGTGTCATGGCAATCGTAGTTGAAACCTCAGACCGCGTGAAAGCGGAGCGGGCCCTCAAGCAGAACGAAACACGCCTTGCGTTTCTTGATGCCTTGGGCATGGAAACGAGCCGCATCACAAACGCGGCCAAGATCCTCGAAATTACAACGCGCATGACCGGCGAGTACCTCGCTGTCACCAGCTGCGCCTACGCAGACATGGACGAGAACGAGAACGGTATGACGATACGCGGCGACTGGGCCGCGCCGGGCGCGACTCATATCACCGGGCATTACAGTTTAGACGACTTTGGCGCGCTCGCTGTCGAACGCTTGAGCGCGGGCCTGCCTCTTATCATCAACGACAACCTGAAGGAGATCGCGCCGCATGAGGCGGCTGCGTTTCAGGCGATCGGCATAGGGGCTACGATTTGCATACCGCTCGTCAAGAACGGACGCCTCACCGCGCTCATGGCGGTGCATCATCGGGACAAACACGAGTGGACCAGTCACGAACTGGCTTTGATCAAGGATGTTACAGAACGGTCGTGGGCGCACATCGAACGCGTTCGGTCTGAAGCTGACGTGCTCAAGGGAGAACGCCGGTTTATAGAAGAGCTTGAGCGTCAGGTGGCCGAACGTACCGAGGCGGTTCAGCGCGCGGAAGAAGCGCTGTCGCAATCAAGGAAGGTGGAGGCGATCGGCAATCTGACGGGTGGTATCGCGCATGACTTCAACAATCTGCTCACGCCGATCATGGGTAGCCTAGAGCTGTTACGTAAGCGCTTGCCAGATGACGCCTCGCTCTTAAAGCTCGTTGATCACGCGCTAGAAGGCGCAAAGCGCGGCGCTTCGCTCACATCCCGCATGCTCGCCTTTGCGCGCAAGCACGAACACAAGAAACAGCCGACGGATGTTGGAGCACTCATCGCCGGGATGGCCGAGCTCTTGGATCGGTCGCTCGGAGCAGTCCAGCTACGTGTTCACGTCGATGCTGATCTCCCCAAAGTCATGGCAGACCCGCACCAGCTTGAAGCGGCGCTTCTCAATCTCGTTCTCAACGCGCGCGATGCCATGGACGGCAGCGGCGAGATCAAGGTGGAGATCAACCTGACCGTCGTCGAGCGGGACACGGTAAACTTGAAAACAGGAACCTATGTCTGCATGTCGGTCACAGATAGCGGCCACGGCATGGATGAGACAACGCTTCAGCGGGCAGCTGAGCCCTTCTTCACCACGAAGGGGATCGGGAAAGGCACTGGCCTTGGAATCCCCATGGTGCAGGGTTTTGCCGAGCAGTCGGGCGGCATCATGCTTCTCAAAAGCGCGCCCGGCCACGGGACGCGCGCCGAAGTCATCCTGCCAGCAATCACGTCACCCGCTGACGAGCACGAATTGCCAAGCACTGATCAAAGGCCATCGCTTCACACCGCGTCCGAGACCCTCAAAGTGCTGGTCGTTGACGACGATGCTCTCATTCTCATGAGCGCAGTTTCTATGCTGGAGGAGCTAGGGCACAATGTCATGTCAGCGTCGTCAGGCAAGGAAGCGCTCTCGATTATCGAAAGCGAGCCCTTCGATCTTATTATCACCGATCATGCGATGCCGCAGATGACCGGCTCTGAACTCATGCAAAAGATTAGAGCGCTGAAACCCGACATGCCGATCATTTTAGCGACAGGCTATGCCGAGCTACCGGCAGCCGACGCGGTCAAATTCTTCCGCCTTCCTAAGCCTTACACACTTCAGGATCTAGAAGCTGCGCTCGCCGCACAGCGCGAATGAACGAAGGTGTAAGGGGGACGCGACCCGGCTGCGCCGTCACGCTCTAGCGCTTCGCGCCGGAACCGGTTCTAACGTTTCCGCCCATGCGGGTGACGATCGTTGTCGCTAAGCGAAGGGCTCCACTCTCCACCAAAGCAGGACCTGCTTCTTTTCGCGCGCTGCCCCTTTTGTGAGGGCAGACGCGGCTCCATACGAAGCAGATCGGAGTTTTAAGGATGGGCGTTTCAGGAATCTGCTAACAACGTCATCGGGTTCAAGCATTTTTACACAGTGGCTTACACATACACAGATAGCGTACAAATTGCTCAAACGATTACAATGGACTATCTCTAGGCGCAGCGAACTTAAAATCCTGAGACGGCAACGTCGTGTGGGTTCGAGTCCCACCGTCCGCACCACCTCTACGCAATCTTTGAATAGGCAAAGCGAGGCACGCTCCTGTCAGAGCGCACCTCTTTCTTGTCACGAGATCAGTTGCGCGCGGGGAGTGCCGCCAGGGCCTTGCCGCAATCGGGCGAAACCTTCGACGCGTTCTCGCGCAGGCACTTCATGCCGGCGCCGCGCTCCTCGCCTGCATCCTTGCAGAGGGACTCGCGGTCGGCCTTGCAGGCCGAGCGAACCGCCTCGCGCTGAGCCTTCGCGGCATCCATCGCCGTCTTGCAACCGGCGGACACCTTGGCTTCGTTTTCGCGCAGGCACTTGAACTTGCCGCGACCTTCGGCCGTGTCCTTGCACAGCGTGTCTATATCGGCTTTGCAGGCGACCTGCGTGCTCGCTGCGGCGTCGCCCGCAGCCTCCTGCGCGTATGCTGCTTGCGCGCAGAACATCATCAGACCGGCGAGACCTAATAGCAGTTTGGATTTCATGACGGGGTGCCCTCTATGGCATTGCGTTGATGCAGCCATGAACGGTGGAGGGTGGGCGAACCCGTCGCGGGCGACGTGGCGCGCTGCTAGCCGGCGTTTCCGGCGGGGATGGTGAGCACCTCGCCCTTGGACAAGGTGAGTGCCAGTTCGCCACGCTTCAGCCGCAATGCGTCCTCGCCGAACATCTGGCGGCGCCAGCCTTTCATTGCGGGCACGTCCGGCTCGGCATCGACCGCAATGGCTTCGAGGTCGCTCGAGTCTGCGATCAGGCGCGGTGCGACCCGGTGACGGGCGGCCGCCGCCTTGAGCAGGACCTTCAGAAGTTCGAGCGTTGCCGTGGCTTCAGCCGAAAGCGGCTGGCCCTGCGGCAGCTGCGGAAGGGCCTTGAAGTCGCGCGCAAGGCCACGCTTCACGGTCTCGACGATCTCCTTGGCGCGGGCCGAGCGCGAGAAGCCGTCGCTCAGCGTGCGCAGTTCGCCCAGCTGCTCGGTGCTGGTCGGCGCCTGGTTGGCGATATCATAGAGCGCTTCGTCGCGGAGGATGCGGCCGCGGGGCACGTCCTGCGCCTGGGCGAGGCGCTCGCGCCACGCGGCCAGTTCCATCAGAACGGCGAGTGCCTTGCGGTTCTTGACGCGTAGCTTCAGGCGGCGCCACGCTTCGTCGGGTGCCGCCTCATAGGTCTTGGTGTCGGTGAGTTCGGCCATTTCCTCGCTGAGCCAGGACGAGCGGCCGGTCACCTCGAGTTCGGTTTTGAGATGCAGGTAGATGTCGCGCAGATGCGTCACGTCGCCAAGCGCATACGTGAGCTGCTTGTCCGACAGCGGGCGGCGGCTCCAGTCCGTGAAACGCGACGACTTGTCGAGGTCGCGGCCGGTGACCTTCTTGACCAGATTGACGTAGCT
Source organism: Pseudomonadota bacterium (assembly GCA_021816505.1). Classification (GTDB taxonomy): domain Bacteria; phylum Pseudomonadota; class Alphaproteobacteria; order Rhizobiales; family Hyphomicrobiaceae; genus JAKAXS01. Next base: position 1,021 of record JAKAXS010000128.1, on the reverse strand, counting down.
GACGCTCTCACCGAAGCCGCACACCATCGCCGCCACCTGCGTGTCGAACACGGGCGAGGGAATGAGGTCCGCTTCGGAATAGACGATTTCGATGTCCTGGCGCGCGGCGTGGAAGACCTTCACCACCCGCGTATCGGCCATCAGGTCGAAGAACGGCTTCAGATCGATGCCCGGCGCAAGCGGGTCCACGATCAGCTCGACGCCGGGGCCGGCGAGCTGGATCAGGCACAGCTCGGGCCAAAAGGTCTGCTCGCGCAAAAACTCGGTGTCGACCGCCACAAAGGGGTGGACGGAGAGTTCGCGAACGGCTTGTGCCAGCTGGTCGGTGTCGGTAATCACGCGCATTGTTGGGCGATATAGCTGACTCAGCCGGTCTTGTCGCGCCTTGCGGCGTAGTTTCACCCACATGGTAACCAAGCCCGGGCTTGACACCCGGCGGCGCGCGTGTGCTTGTCCGCCCGACCCCAGAAATCAACCAAAAACCGTGACTGAGATGACTGACGCCAAGACGCAAAAAACCGTGCAAAAATCGGGCTCTAGCGGGAGCTTGCATCGCTATCGCTCGCATAACTGCGGCGCCCTGCGCGGTTCCGATATCGGCGCGACGGCGCGCATCTCGGGCTGGGTTCACCGGGTCCGCGACCACGGCGGCGTCCTGTTCATCGATTTGCGCGACCACTACGGCCTGACCCAGGTGGTGGCCGATCCCGACAGCCCGGCCTTCAAAGCGGCGGAAGCTGTGCGCTCGGAATGGGTGATCCGGGTCGACGGCCTGGTGCGCAAGCGGCCGGACGGCACGGCCAACGCGGAACTGCCGACGGGCGAGATCGAAGTGTTCGCGTCGGAAATCGAGACGCTGTCGGTCGCCAAGGAATTGCCGCTGCCGGTGTTCGGCGAGCCGGACTATCCCGAAGACCTGCGGCTGACGTACCGGTTCCTGGATCTCAGGCGTGAGACGCTGCACGGCATCATCATGAAGCGCCTGGCGATCACCCGGTCGATCCGGCAGCGCATGCAAGAT
>JAKAXS010000127.1 GCA_021816505.1 Pseudomonadota bacterium | reverse complement strand
TGGCGGGCGCGGCCTCGGGAGAGGGCGACTCGCCGTTACGCTTCAAGAGGTCGGCGATGCCGTCGCGCTTGGCGGTCTGGGCGTAAGTGGGGTTTGCGATGGCGCACGCGGCAACGGTGGCCGCGACGAAGACGGCCACGGCGAGCGAGCTAGGGGCTAGGCGGACGCGCATGGGCATCTGATCCTCCAACGGCGCACCTTGTGTCTGAAATTCCGGCGAATCGATGGTGCGGCTACGTGGCGTCAACAGCCGTGCATAGCTGATTCGAGCTTAAGAGGCCGTCAGCGCGGCGGCTTTCACGCGGTCGAGCAGCGCGGCGTCCACCTGGCGCGCATCGGTTAATACGGTCGTTCCGCCGGTCGCCAGCGTCAGCTTCAGTTCGCGCGGGCTGACGGCCAGGGTCGCAAAGTCGCGCGCCCGGGCGATCAGGATCTGCTGACCTTTCACGGCAAAACTCGCGGACGGGACGGCCTTGGCGATCTCGCGCAACAAAAAGTCAGCCAGTGGGCGATACGCTTTCGCCTTCGCCGTCACCTCGGTGATCGGCGGCGAAAGCGGGTCGGCGAAGGTCAAAGCCACGACGTTGGCGGGCGCGGCGGCAGCGTAAGCCTCCGCTGCGGGGCGCGGCGGCGGAGAGGCGACTGCGGTGACCTGCGGCTTGGCTGCGAACGACATGCCCAACACGGGCTGCGAGGTTCGCGGCGCCGGCACACGCGGCTTTGCGGTCGCCCGCAAGGTCTTGCGTGCTGCGGCGGAATCGGCAGGCGGCCTGTCGGCGTAGATCGGCCGGCCGCCGTTGTGATGCACCCGCTCCAGCCAGGAAGCGCGCGAGAATCGAAACCCCTGCCGGCGCAGCCAATCGATGACGTCGTTGCGCTCGGCGAAATTCTCGGCGCTGATCGCCGTCATCCACTGCGCCAGGCTGCGGCCTGTCTCGGCCTCCAGCGTCTCCAGGAACGCGCGCTCTTTCTCGCCGTAACCGCTCGTCATCATTCCCGATCGCATTTTCAGATCCAGCGCCGCGAGCGCGCCTTGTAGTCGAGATAGGCGTCTTTGAACTTGGCCTCCAGATGGCGCTCTTCAGGCACGATCGCGAGCGCCGTCACGAGGATCGCATGCAGGAATGCCGCGGCGACGAACCACGGGTTCTTCGTCAATTCGGCTAGGCCCAGCAGGATCATGACATGGGCGAGATAGATCGGATTGCGGAAGCGGCGGAACGCGCCCGATGTCACGAGCGCGTCGGCACCTTTGTCCGGCAGGATGGTGGTTCCCGCCGCGCGCAGCGAGACAAAGGCCCACACGAACAGCGCGAGCCCTCCGAGCCCAAGGCCCCAGCCGACGATCCTTGCTGCGAGATCATCCGTTCCGGGCCACGTCAGCGGCCACAGACGCTGCATCAACCAAGCTGCCGCCATGGCGCCGAACCACAATACCGGCGGCCATGGAAACGCCGATGGGCGATCATGATATCTGCTGACGTCGTCGCTCATGCTCGTGCCTCGTTTGCGCGAAGCTCGCTGATTTGGCGCGCGTTCGCAAGTTGCGTCGCTCGGGGCGAGGGGCTCGCTCAGCAGACCTTCTGAAAGGCCATCGCGGCATGCGGCGCGCGCACCTTGCCCTCGTGAATAAAGTAGACGAAGACGTCGCGCGTTTTGGGTGGCGCTGGGTTGTCGGGGTCGACCGGTTTCAGGTCCTTGGGTACAGCCCCGGCACCCCACGCCTTCGCGCGATCAGCCCAGGCAGCGAGTTCTTTCGGCGGGTAGGCCGTTGCGACCTCGTCCTTGCCTTGCTGAAGGCGGGCGTAAACGAAGTCGGCGGTGATGTCGGGGATCGCGGGATACTTTGCATGGTCGGCGAAGACGGTGGCGACGCCGTGCTTGCGCGCCAGCGCGATGAACTTCGGCACGCAGAACGAGGGATGGCGCACTTCTATTGCGTGACGCAACGCGATGCCGTCCTGCTTGGCAGGAAGCAAATCGAGGAAGGCGCCAAAGTCGTCCGCGTCGAATTTCTTCGTCGGCGCGAACTGCCAGAGCAGGGGACCGAGCCTGTCGCCCAGTTCGCTGATGCCGGAGCCCAAGAACCGCTCGATCGACTCGCCGGCCTCGCCCAGGATGCGGCGGTTGACGGCGTAGCGCGGACCCTTCAGCGCGAAGATGAACCCATCCGGCGTTTCGCTGCGCCACTTGGCGAACGTTTTCGGCGATTGCGTCGAATAGTACGTGCCGTTGACCTCTATGGTGCGCAGATGCTCCGCTGCGTAGGTGAGCTCCTTCGACTGCGCCAGCTTGTCGGGATAGAACGTTCCGCGCCACGGCTCGAACGTCCAGCCGCCGATGCCGGCACGAATGGCGCCAGGGCTATCGGTCGGTTTGCTGTCGGCTGTTTTTGCTGTCTTCGCTTTTGCCACGCGCTGCCACTCTGATCGTTTGCCGGGACAGTGGCGGAGCGCCGCCGGGGCGTCAACGGATCAGGCGATCATAGTCGTCATGGGTGCCGATCCAGAACCAAACGATGCCGTCTTCAACCGGCAGTCCGAGTACACGCCATTCCAGGCCGACGCGTGCCGACCAGAAAGACCCGACCTTTTCAATCGTAACGAGGGATATTCAGGATTCGCCTTCAGCAATGGACGACTTGATCTGATCGAGCTTGGTCATGCCGGCATCATGGCAGGCTTCGCGACGTTGTAAAATAGACGGCCCGCACGCGAGTGCGGGCCGTTAACGCTGCTATTTGCAGGCCTTCTGCTGTGCATGGCACTCGGTCAGCATGCCGCCGTCCTTGCATTTGACCTTCGGTTCGCCGACGGCCGTCATGCCGCGCGAGTCGATCAGCGTCTTCACGCCGCCCTTGGCCATGATTTCGGCGATGCCCTGCGTCAGGCCGCTGCCGGCGGCGGCAACCGTCTTGCAGTCTTTTGCCATGGCGCCTGTAGCAGCCATCATCATCACGGCTGCGGCCGTGGCGATTGCGAACGTCGTCTTCATGTCAGTCTCCCAGCTGATTTGCCCCCATCCCGGAGCATGGCGACGCTGCGCCTTGCGCGCGGTGGAATTGCGGCAAAAGTGACGTTGCGCTGGGGTCGAGAACGGCCGTGTGGCTCGTCTGCCAGGTAGCGCAGGCGCGCGCTATTTCTTGCGTTTGGCTCCGGGACTTTTCGCTGATTTTCGGGCTGGCCGGGAGGCCTGTTCCTCGTCGTAGGCCTTCAGCACGCGCTTTGGCGCCTGCGCCCGCCAAACGCGCAGCAGGTTTGCTTGCGCCCAGTCCAGGTTGAGCTTCTCCGGCCGCACCAACACCAGTTGATGCCCCTTGTAGTGCGGCGTGACGTAGAACTCGTCACCTGCCGCTTCCAGCAGCATCTCCCGCTCGGCGAATGGCACCTTGAACACCGGCGCATCCTCATGTGGGCTCCACCACACCCACAGCTTGCCGTGCGCCTTCAGCACCGGCTGGCCCCAGGACGTGGTCTCCACCACGTGCGGAAGGTCCAGACCGAGAGCCAGAGCCCTCAGCTTCGGCCAATCCCAGCGATCGCTTTTCTGTGGGGCCATTGTTCGCCCTACCATCTCTCGTGTCCAGCTTTCGTCGCGCGAGACTGTGGCACCCGTGCGATCAGGCGCCTGCGGGAGCTGGCGAGGGTTGCACCAAGCTTGCGCGCGTGGCGGTGCGGCGCTTGCGCCGCCGCCGTTCGGCGTTTACGCAACTTGTAACGAATGCCAACGGAGCCTGATCATGTCGGACCAAGACCTTCACGCCACCATCGAACGCCTGCAGCGCGAGAACGCGCAGCTGAGCGGCCTCGCCCTCGCCACCGGCGTGCTGCTGACGCAGCTCCTGCAGTCCAACCTGAAGCGGGAACTGAACCCGTGGAAGTCCGCGACCAAGATGATGGACGAGGCCCGCGCCGCCATCGAGGGCTTCAAGCCCGAAACCGCCGGCGAGCAGGACCCGGCCATGAAGGCCCGCGCCCTCGACGCGCTCGCCCAGTACGACGAGCAGATCAAGTCGGTCCTGCCGGCGTAGGGGCGGAGGCGAACCACGCCTCGACGCCGCTTCGCCGTCGAATGGACACGGGCCTCGTCGAGGAGTGGTGCACGGCATCGCGCAACTCGGGAGGCTTGCCATGAAACCGATCATGAATCTCGACGACATCACGGCGTTCGACGACGTCGAGGAGAACGGCATCTTCACCTCCAAGCGCGCGCTGTTCAGCGCGAGCATCGGCGCGCGGCAGCTCGGCTACAACCTGACGGTGCTGCCGCCGGGCAAGGTGCAGTGTCCCTTTCACGTCCATCGCGCCGAGGAGGAGATGTTCCTGATCCTCGACGGCGAGGGCGAGCTGCGGTTCGGCACCGCGCGCTACCCCCTCAAGAAGCACGACGTGATCGCCTGTCCCACCGGCGGGCCGGAGCTGGCGCACCAGATCATCAACACCGGCAACGTTGATTTGCGCTACCTCGCCCTGTCGACGCTGGCCGAGGTCGAGGTGTGCGAATACCCGGACTCGGGGAAGGTCTCGGTGTTGGCTGAGCGCCCGGGGCAGCCGGGGTTGCGGAAGGTTTTCCGGGCGGGGGAGACGGTCGATTATTATGATGGGGAGGAAGGGTGAGGGGAGCGCGCGGGGCGTCCGGTGCGTCCTTACAAGTCGTCCGGCGTCAGCCCTGTACGCTTGGCAATGCGCGATAGCATGACTGGTCCGATCTCCTCGTCGTCATGGAAGGCGAATACGACGTCCGGCCATCCATCTCGGCTCAGTGTCTTGTGAGATCCGGATTGCCGTTTCACCTGCCAGCCGATGCGCAGCAGCGCGGCAAGGACGCGCCGTGACCTTCGCGCAGAAAACTTCATTCAGCCGCGACTGAGATGGAAATGCCGATTGGGCGCGCTTCGCCGTTCTCGAGCTGCTCGGCGAGCGCGCGCAGCGCCAGAACTTCAGCCCGGGCCATGGCCTCGTCCTGTGTAGCGCCATATGCCATCACGCCTGCCAGTTCGGGCACTTCGGCGATCCAACGGCCGTCAGCTTCGCGTTCTGTTTCGATGGTCAGGTTCATCCAGCGAGGATAGCACGACTGCAGAGTTTTTCCAGCGTCTGCCATTGGCGTGCGTTGACCGGGAGAAGGAGCCACGCGTGGCCGTGTCTCGCACGACGCCATCCCGACACGCAGCTGGCCTCGATCCGCCCGCCTCATGGCAACGTAGAACGCGTGTAGTTGGCAGACGCAGGCAGGTGCCCGATGCGACGCGCCGTCAAGTTCATGCACACGATCGCGGCTTGCGGCATGATCGGCGCTCTTTTCGCCTACGCCATCGTGCTGACGTACGCCCCGCAAGACACCGCGCAGGCCTATGCCGACATGCGCCGGACCGTATCCGCGCTGTGCAACTACGTGCTGCTGCCGTCGATGGCGCTGGCTCTTGTTAGCGGCCTGTTGTCGATGGTGGTGCACAAGCCGTTTCTCGATCAGCGCTGGGTGTGGGTGAAGGCGATCCTCGGCCTCAGCGTGTTCGAGGCGACCCTCGGCGTCGTCGGCTCGAAAGCCGGCACGGCCGCGGCTCTCTCCGCCAAGATCGCCGCCGGCGCCCCCGCCGCCGACGAACTCGCCCGCGCCATCGCCTACGAGTGGATGGCGCTGGGCGTGATCCTCACGCTGCTCCTGGTGAACATCGCGCTGGCGATCTGGCGGCCGAGGCTTGTGGTGAGCTGGTGGAGTTGGGTTTGAGGGGGCTGGCCTCGTAAGCCGTTATCCACGAACATCTTTGCGAATCACTGCTCAACTTCAGTAGTATGCGTGCGTGCGGAGGGGCGCGAATGGCCGGCGAGAAGATGCCGATCAATAAGGAGATGTTGAGATGGGCGCGTGAACGCGCTGGCTTCTCTTTGGTCGAGGCGCAAGAAAAATTCAAAACTATCGCCGACTGGGAAGACAACGCAAGCAAAGCGTTGCCTACGTATCCTCAACTTGAGTCCCTCGCCCTTGCATTCAAAATTCCCGTCGCTGCGTTTTTCCTTCCTAAGTGTCCCGTGCTTCCGGCGATAGAGAAGACTTTCAGAACTTTGCCTGAGACAGAGTTGGACGCATTGGAGCCGCGAATTAAACTCTTATTGCGGAAGGCCAAAGCGCTTCAGCTCAATTTGTCCAGTCTTAATCATGGACATAATCCAAGCGCGCGACTGATCACGCGAGACCTCCGCTTTTCTATTGATGTCGATTCCGCACAGATGGCAGCGGGAGTTCGAGAATATCTGGGTGTTTCCGTAAAGGAACAAGTCAGTTGGTCAAGCGCTGAGGTAGCGCTTGAAAAGTGGCGTTCGAGATTGGCCGAAGTAGGAATATTTGTTTTCAAAGATCAGTTTCGAAATCCTAGGTTCGCTGGATTTTGCCTAACGGACGACGAATTCCCTATCATTTATGTCAACAATACATCGCCGAAGACGCGACAAATTTTCACGCTGTTCCATGAGCTGGGCCATTTGCTGTTTCACACCAGCGGCATCGATTTGCGATCTGACGAGGTTCCGGGAGGCCTTTCGGGTTTCGGGGCGCGGCTGGAAGTGCTTTGCAATAGGTTTGCAGCGGCTTTACTCGTTCCTGACGCAGAGTTTTTCTCCGCCTTGGGGTCGTCTACACCCACTTATGAGACGGCGCGCTCCCTCGGCCTCCACTTTAATGTCTCTTCATTAGTAATCTTCCGGAAATTCTTGGATCATCGCCTCATAGACTGCGCCGAATATAAGAAGGCGCACGAAGCGTCGGCTACCGAACCGCCAGCGAGCGGTGGTGGCAATTATTATAATAATCAGATGGCCTATTTGGGTCGTGCCTACATTGGTATGGCGCTACGGGAATTTTATCAGAATCGAATATCTTCGACAGAACTCGCTGAAGTTCTAAACATAGCTCCTAAGTCAATTTCTGCCCTGGAAGAGCGATTCTTGAAGGGCGCTGCATGACTTATGTCTTCGACTCATCAGCGCTATCAGCACTCTTTCGCAACTACTATCGGGAGGTTTTTCGCTCGCTATGGTTGGGCTTCGATAGGCTTGTGGACAATAATCAGATTATCTCAACCCGTGAGGCGTTGAGGGAAATTGAAGACGGTCCATTAGAGGAACTCCGCGACTGGGCGAAAACCAATCAAGATATTTTTGCGACGCCGGTGGCGGCAGAGGGTGCATTCGTATCGCAAATATATTCGGTTTCACACTTCCAGCACAATATTGAGATGAGAAAGCTTTTGAATGGTGGAAAGCTCGCTGATCCTTTCGTTATAGCACGTGCAGGCGTGGCGAATGCACATGTCGTCACACGGAAGAGCA
>JAKAXS010000126.1 GCA_021816505.1 Pseudomonadota bacterium | reverse complement strand
CGTTGAGAATAGTTCGGTAAGCCCCTTGTCGATGAAGGATTTGATCATTCCGGAGTGTAACCCAACCGATGACAGGAAACAATCTATTTACATCTGATTCGGTTTGCGCCAAAGTAGCGAAATCGAAACGGGCCCCACGTGGTGTTGAAGCACCAAGCGAGGCCCTAACCCAAGCAAGGATGGACCCCATGCGTCAGGCTAATTCCTCATCTAACACGGCATTCCCATCGCGTGTAGTTGATCCAGTCGTCGCTCTGCTATCCGAACACGCTGCTGAAATGGCAGCTTTTGAAGCAGGACCGGGCTACGATGATGATCCACACTACGCTCGGTGTGTGGCGATTGACGAAGCGCTAACTAGAACGCAGGCCCAGAGTCCAGCGGGCGCGGTTGCATCGCTACAATATCTCCGCGGCGAGCTGCTAGAATTTGTTCTGTCAGATAGAGATAATATACAGGCCCATCTTTATTTGAGCTTGATCGACGGAGCGATTGGAGTTGTCCGCAAGTTAAGCTGAAATTGCGCGGGAGAGGCTGGCGGCAGGAGCGTCAGCCCCCCTTGCTCGGCTTCAGCCGCTTGTCTAGAGCGGCTGCCAGCATTCGATTAGTCGCGTTCGGTGTTCCCTCGATGTCAATGTCGTCCAGGGGTTCGCCAGCCGGCAGGCATTCGATGTCCGAAGACCAGTCACTACAAAGGTCGTGCGCCATGAGATTGTCTTCTTGAACGAACCAAGGCTGCAGCACGATTTCTCCATTGCCGGTGCCGACGTTGGCCTGCATGAGCAAGTATTTATTATTATCGGGCGATGCTGTCGACGACAGGCGACGGTGGGCCTCACTAGTTGTCGTTTCGTCAAGCTGAACGTCTTCGTCGCTCACACACTCCTCGACATGGCAGCGGTAGTCGATGGATGAATAGTCTACGAGCCGCCAGTCACCTTCCCTAGAGAAGCTCTGAGTCATTGCTTGGACGTGAGCGTCCTCCTCATCAACGGCCTCCACGACAGCTAGTTGTGTTTCAAAGCGGGGGCGAACCAATCGTACCAAATACTTCATGCATGCCTCATCAGATGGGCGGGAAAGCTAACTGCTTATGGTGGCAGAACGGCGGCTCGCCGGGTATCCTACTGCAACGCGAGTTGATGCCCTACGCGCAGCTGTGTTCCCTCAACAGCCACATAGCCTCTGCCGCGCGTTTCCGCATTGAGCGAGCAGTTGCGTCGCGCCGGTCTCAACGTGAAGTTCTGAGCGGTGCGCCAACTCCGGCAGGCTCGTAGCAATGCTGAGAGAGCACGGTCATTGGCGTGCCTGACTGGCGGCCGTGGAATCGAGCTCCGACAACCATCAATCGAGCGGGCGGCGACGGTACCGTGCTTCGGCCACAGGCCTGCCGCGTTCGGCTGCCGACGTGACGTTCATCGTCGTGAGGGCATCCCCCGGGCAAATCCGGGAACTCGTCTGCGTGAATCGCGAAAACGCGCCGTTCGTTGGCCGGCTGCATGACGTTGAAATTGCGCTTGTTGTCCTCCGCCAGAAACGCACCCGCCCACGCCGCTGGGGTTCAACATGCACCAAGTCCTCGGATCCGCCGTGCCGGGCCCGCCAGGCCAGCGGCTCCGTCGCGATGCCCACGATTTTTGAAGGGCCCGATTGCGCTCAAGCTCCGTGAGCCCGTAAGCCTCCAGGACCTAACGGCGCGCGGCGCGGTAGTGCTCATAGTCGAGGTCTTGCACGAGCCGCGTGGGATCCAGCGTCACGGTCACAAACGCTGTCGCGCTGTTCGGCTCTGCCGGGTTCGGCAGTATGGTCCATGGTTGCGGGCAAGCATGCGAGCCCAACGCCCATTATCCTGTGCGGGCTGATCCGGTTCTTTTCCGCTTGGTTGATGTACCCCATCACAACCGGCGCAGATCTGTGCCCCGTCACACTCATGATGGCCTGGACACTCGCTCCAGCCTCGGCAGCGGTGGTCACAAAACCATGCCTCAGCGAGTGTCCGCTGAATTGGATAGCCTCACGCTGCGCAATCTCCGTCGGCACGCCTCGACGTTCAAAGTGCTCTGAAATGCGGCGTTGGATGATACCGGTCACACTCTGCGCGTTCAGACGGCTCGCGATAATCTTGCCGCCCTTTAGCACCCGGCGAAGGACCGGTTCGCCTGGCTGAACCCGCGCAAGAGCAACCCACGTTTCAATGGCACGTACGGCAACCTCGTTGCAGTCGCGAGGAGCGGTCGTCAGTAGCGGCTCGCCCGACTGCGTCTTGTGCCGCACAAGTGTGATTGCAAGACATCGAGCGTCGCTCGACAGGATGCCATCGCCCTCGCCGAGCCGATCAAGATCCAACCCAGCTAACTCGGACCGCCTGCGCGCGAAGCAGTAGCCCAGTGCCAGTAGCGCTGCGTCTCGCGTTTCTAATGGAGAGTTGCCCATGCCCGCAATTACTTCGAGCAGGAGGTCAGCGCGCAGGGGTGCGGCCTTGGCGATTTTCTCGGCGCGCTCTCGCTGAATGCCCTTGAGCGTCATACGCAGGTCAGCAGCGCCTGCATCGAACCGCAGGCCATGCGCCTCGTGGATCGCCTTTATGGCAGCCACAGCCGTGCGAAGTGTAGCAATGGCCTGACCGGCGGCGCCGTCACGACCGCGTTTCCCGGCGCTCTGCCCGCTTGTAGCCCGCAGCGAGATCCAGTTGGCTACCGCCGTGGCGTTTGCAGGAATAGATATCTGAGCGGTCGCCTCGCAATGCTCTTCCCACAATTTCCACTGGGCTGCGTAAGCCCTCCGCGTGTTTTTGGCTAGTGACGCCTTCGCGAAGTCGCGAGCGGCTTCCGAAAGGGCAACCTGCCCGGACGGTAGCGCTAGCGCCGCGGCCTCAATGATTGCCCCCATGTCATTTCCCTAAATAGGTAGCGATAAACAACTATTGTCATGCCTAATATAGGGATATATCATATCCCTTAGCAAGACCCGACTTGCTCCCCGACACGTTACTAGAGTTGCATGGACTCATGACCGACACGTTCCATGGCCAGCAACTCAAAGCCGCCCGAGCTCTCGCCGATCTCACTGTTGCAGAGCTTGCCGAGGCCGCCGGCGTCACGATCCGAACGGTTCATCGACTTGAGATCGGCGGCAAGATTAGCGTCTCAGCAACAAGGCGCGAGGGCCATGTCTCGTCCGCAGTGTGGGACCGGATCGTCCACGCCCTCCGTGTAGCTGGCGTAGAGATGACCGACGCGACCAAAGCACATGGTGCGGGCGTGCGCTGGAAGACCTGAAGGCACTAAGCTGTTGAGTGCGTCCTCGTTTCGGAAGTTGGTGATACTGCCCCCGGCCGCATTGACGGCGAGCATCGCTCCGTCAACTGTCGCGCATTACTTTGGGGGTTTGATGAAATCGATTCTGCTGTTGCTCATAGCCGCATTTTGCTCGGGCTGTGCCGGCCAGAGCTATCTCCTCGACAATTATTCCGCGACCGCGATGCCCGATACGGTGTCGACGTCGGCTGACAACTGGTGGATCTTCGACAAGCCGGCCGAAGGTAAAATGCTGGTCCAACGCAACCCAGGCAGCGCCGCCGCCCAGGGCTTTTTCGGCGGCCTGATGCTGAACCCGACGGTGACGGCCGCGCCAAAGCCGCTTTACGAGCAGGCGGCTCAGGCGTTCATCGCCAAGACGGGTCGCAGCTGCACAATCAAGGATGGCTACCTCATTATCGAGCCATCGTGGGAATTCAAGTACGAGTGCACCGGGTCAGCGCTTGTCACGAGCAGTTTGCCGCCCGCACGCTAAGGGATGGCTCACCGTGCCGCGAGTAGTCCCCGAGCCGCCGAAGCTAGCTTCTGTGAGGTGCACGATGTCCGCTTTGCCGAGAAACCCGACATGAGTGGTTGGACAATCCAGTTCCGTTGCTGGCTCTCACCGGACCTCCAGCCCCGCTGCGCTGACACTTGGCGGCACCGTCACTCCGCAGCAGAGGGCATTGCTCCAATATGCGCCTTGATCTCCGAGCGGCAGGAACCGCAGTTGGTTCCTGCACCGGTTGCCTCTCCGATAGCGCTGACTGTCATGCAGCCACGTGATACAGCGCTTGCGATGTCGTTAGTACCGACGTTCAAGCAGGAGCACACGATCGCGCCGCGATCGGAGCCGCCCTTGTGCGGGCGCCCGGCGATGACGCCAAGCCGCGATCGGCCGGTCATCACGTCGCTCAACTGGGAAACGGCCCATTGCCGCGAAACCGAAACCGGTTCGGGCGCGAGATAGAGCGCCCCTACGAGGGTTGCGCCGTCGAAACAGGCGAAGCGGTGTTGGCCGGATTCGAGGTCATGGTACGCGCTGATGTCGGCGTTAGCCTGTACTGCGAACAAATCCATCGCGACTTGGCGCCAATCGGGCGCGTTTTTTCCGAACGCCAGTTCTACGCGCCAGCCGCCGTCGCACTTGGCCAGCGCCCAATAATCGGCGCCGAACGCCCGCGGCTTCGATTTCAGGACAGCGAAGCCAAATTTCTGTGCCGCGAACCGCTCCAGGCGAACTGCGGCATTCTTCGATGCCGGCTGGCCGGATATCGGGTCCGTCAACGACGGTATCAACGTGTCGACGCGAGCCGATGACGCAAACTGATCCGACCAATGCATCGGGATGAAAACGGAGCCGGGGCGCGCGCGATTGGACCGGAGAGCGCGCACGAGGATCGCGCCGTGCGCGGTTTCAACACGCACGATGTCCGCATCTGCGATCCCCAGCCGGCCGGCATCCGCCGCATGGATTTCGACGAAGGGTTCCGCCAAGTGTTGCGACAACCGCGGGCTCTTGGCTGTGCGAGTCATCGTGTGCCAATGATCGCGGACGAGGCCGGTGTTCAGCACGAACGGAAATGCGCCTGACGTCCGCTCTGGCGCTGCTGGCTTGACGGCGATGAAGCGCGCCTTGCCGTCGGGCGTGTAGAAGCGCCCGTCCGAGAAGACGCGCGCTCGATGCGCGCCGATGGCCGCTGGCTTGGGCCACTGAAACGGAGCCAGGTCGTCGTACGCAGCGTGCGTGACATCGGTCAGCGCGCCAATGTCGAAGTCGCGCGTTCCCTCGTTCTCGAAGCCGGAGAGGGCGGCATGCTCGGCAAATATTTCTGCCGGGCCGTCGTACGCGAAGGCTTCCGCGTGGCCCATTCGCGTGGCGACTTCCGACATGATCCACCAGTCGGGCTTCGCACCGCCGGGAGCGGAAAGAAATGGCCGTTGCCGTGAAATCCGCCGTTCCGAGTTGGTGACCGTGCCGTCCTTCTCACCCCATGCCGTTGCGGGGAAGCGCACGTGGGCGTGGCGCATCGTATCGGTCTCAGCGATCACGTCCGACACGACGACGAATGGGCACATTTGAAGCGCTGCTTCGACGCGATCTGCATCGGGCATGGACACGGCGGGGTTCGTTGCCATGATCCACAGCGCTTTGATGCGACCGTCCGCAACGGCGCGAAACATGTCGACCGCCTTCAGTCCGGGGCGCTCAGCCACGTGCGGCGCGCGCCAGAAGCGCTGCACGCGGTCGCGGTGTGTAGGGTTCTCGATCTCCATGTGAGCGGCCAGCATGTTGGCGAGACCGCCGACTTCGCGACCGCCCATGGCATTGGGTTGACCGGTGATCGAGAACGGTCCGCATCCAGGCTTGCCGATGCGTCCCGTTGCGAGATGGCAGTTGATGATCGCGTTGACCTTGTCCGTGCCGCAAGACGATTGGTTCACCCCTTGGCTGAACACGGTGACTGTTTTCTCGTTGGCGACAAACAGTTGGTAGAAGCGTTGCAGCGTCTCCGCGTCGAGACCGGTCTGGCGCTCAAGCTCCTGAGTGGAAAGGCGCGATGCGGCAAGGGCGTCGTCGAAACCACTGGTGTGCGCGTCGATGTAGGCTCGGTCGATCGCACCGGTTTGATCGATAAAGTTCAGGAGACCCGCAAACAGGGCGGTGTCTCCGTCGGGCTTGATGGCGAGGTGCAGATCGGCGATGTCCGCCGTCATCGTGCGGCGCGGATCGACCAGCACGATCTTCATGTGAGAGCGCTTCTCTTTCGCAGCCGCGATCCGTTGATAGACGACCGGATGGCACCACGCGAGATTTGAGCCGACAAGCACGATCAGATCGGCGAGTTCCAGATCTTCATAGCAACCCGGCACCGTATCGGAACCGAACGCGCGGCGATGGCCGGCGACGGATGACGCCATGCACAGCCGCGAATTGGTGTCGATGTTGGCGGAACCGATGAAGCCTTTCATCAGCTTGTTGGCGACGTAGTAGTCCTCGGTCAGAAGCTGGCCCGACACGTAGAACGCCACGGAGTCCGGTCCGTGCTCGGCGATGGTGCGCTGGAACGTGGCGGCGACCAGATCAAGTGCGCGATCCCAGCTGACGTTGCGGCCGTGAACGACTGGATTGAGCAGGCGGCCGTCGAGATCGATCGTTTCGGCAAGGGCTGAGCCCTTAGAACACAGGCGGCCGAAGTTCGCTGGGTGGTCCGGATCGCCGCGGACGGAAACCTTTCCATCCGTAGCGACTTCGGCGAGTACGCCGCATCCCACGCCGCAGTACGGGCAGGTGGTTTTTACGACCTTGGGCGGCTGCATCCGTTGGTCCCTATGCCGCCTTGGTTGCCAGCTCATCGAGAGCAAGGAACAACTGATCGCCGTCGATCTTGACCGGGATCGTGCGCACGGCGCCCTGGTCGGCGCCGAGTGCGGCGCCGGTTTCGAGCGAAATCACCCAGTTGTGGAGTGGGCACGTGACGGCCGCGCCGTGCACAATCCCTTGCGTGAGCGGTCCGCCTTTGTGCGGGCAATGATCCTCGATGGCGTAGACCTTATCGTCGGCGGTGCGGAACACGCCGATCTTGCCCATCGGCGTGTTTACGCAGCGTGCGCCGCGCCGCGGAATGTCGGTGATCGAGCCGATTGCCGTCCAGGTCATGTTGCTCACTCCGCCGCTTCAGCCATGCCGATGGTCGCCATCGGCTTGAACTCGTGCTTGTCCTTGCCGGAGACGCGCTCCGACCAGGGATCGACCTGCGCAAAGGATTGCGAATAGACGAAGCGGTCGTAGAAGCCTTGGCGCCTCTCGACGTCGTCGAGAACCTGCTTGCGGATCTCGGCAATGCCCACACGCTTGGTCCATTTGTAGATGCGCTCCAGGTAGCGCGCCTGCTCGCGGTACATCTGCGTCAAGGCAACGATAACCTGGAGCGCCTCGTCCTCGGTCTTGACCAGGCCCAGGACCTCCGTGCCCTTGATGTCGAGGCCTGCCGCGCCCGCGAAATGGATCTCGTAGCCACTGTCGACGCAGATCACGCCGACGTCCTTGCATGTCGCCTCCGCGCAGTTGCGCGGACAGCCCGAAAAGA
>JAKAXS010000125.1 GCA_021816505.1 Pseudomonadota bacterium | reverse complement strand
AGCAGGGCGCCAGGGAGCGTGAGCGCCGGTCTCGATGGGTGTACTGTGCCAACCCTCCCGGCTGGGCGCTGTTCCCTGCGGAACTCGAAAAATAATCTTCGAAAAGTTTATGCCGCTTCCTTGTTCAGTTTGCTCTCGGCCAGCTTTGTGAGAGCCAAATCCGTGGCCTTTTCTTCCTCCAGCGTCTTTTCGAGAAGCGTCACCGCCTCGTCGAGGCCCAGCATGCCGGCCCACGATGCCAGCGTGCCGTAGCGCGTGATCTCGTAGTGCTCGACGGCCTGTGCGGCGGCGATCATGGCCGCGTCGCGCGTGTCCTTGTCCTTGATCTCGCCGACCAGTTCATCGGCCTCGTCGAGAATCCCGTCGATGGCGGGACACTTCACGGCCTTCGGCTTTTCGTCGATCGCCGCGAAGACGTCCTCAAGGCGCTTCACCTGGCCTTCGGTTTCGGCGAGGTGCTTTTCGAACGCCTTGCGCAGTTGGGCGGAATCGGCGGCCTTAACCATCTTCGGCAGGGCTTTGACGATCTTTTTTTCCGCGTAATAGATGTCCTGGAGGGTGTGAACGAACAGGTCTTTGAGGTTCTCGATGGCCATGACGTCCTCGCTGAGTTGGGGTTTGACAGCTTTGGTCCGTGTGGGCCCAAGAACGCCAACGCTCCCTGCTGGTTCCCCGCTCACGCGCACAACGCGGTGTGCCTGACGAGAAACGCCTCCGGCAGGGCCGGAGGCGCAAACTGAAGTCCGATCAGTTCGATCAGTAGACGCAGTCGTAGTACTTTGCCTTCCAGTAGAAGCTGCCGGTCTTCCACCACATCCGCTTGTAATAGCCGCAGCCGTGACCGTAGCCGCCACCGATGTACACGCGTGATCCCCAGCCGTGGTGATGGCCGTGGAAGTGGTGGTGATGCGGATGGATGTGGAGGTGCTTCTTGCCGCCGGCCTGGGCGGGTGCGGCCACCGACAGGCTGAACAGCAGCGCAGCAGCGCTCGTCGCCAGAACAGACTTACTCAAAACGTTCATGATCGTCTCCTTGGGGATTTGGCCTCCTGCCGCGGGATGCCGGCCGGAGGATCCGCGTGCCGCTCGCCGGGGAAGCGAGGGGGGACGGCACGCGGTATGCCAAGGAGTTTGCCGTCGCCGCCCGCGGTCCGCTGTCCCCTAGGGAACGGGCGGGCGGAAAGCTTGGACCAGCGCTAGATGCGATCGCTTATCGAGGTCAGGCCGTCGCGGCCCGTTCCACCAGCGCCAGCACCTGCTCAGGTGCGGCGTCAGTCGGGAACGCGTTGAAGTCACCGGCGCTGTGCTTCAGCGCCAGATCGAGCCGGCGGTGGAACTCGTCGCGATCGATCTCGATCGTACCGAACTGACGTAGGTGGTCGGTGACGAACTGCGTATCGAGCAGCACGAAGCCGCCGTGGATCAGGCGCGCGGCGAGATAGATCAGCGCGATCTTCGAAGCGTCGCGCTCCGTCGAGAACATGCTCTCGCCGAAGAACGCCGCGCCGACGGCGACACCGTAGAGGCCGCCGACAAGCCGATCGCCGTCCCATACCTCGACGGTGTGGCAATGCCCTTGCACGAACAGCTCGCGGTAGAGCGCGCGGATGCGGCCGTTGATCCACGTCGAGCGCCGCCCCGGCCGTGCCGCCGCGCAGCCGTCGATGACGCCCTCGAACTCGGTATCGACCTTGACCTGCAGCGTCGTCGTGCGAACGGTGCGCGCCAGCCGGCGGGGAATGTGCATCGTGTCGAGCGGGAGGATGCCGCGCTGCTGCGGTTCGATCCAGTAGAGCGCCGGGTCGTCGGCGCTTTCCGCCATAGGAAAGATCCCGCAGCTGTAGGCCTTGAGCAGGACCTGCGGCGTGATCTCGATCATGATGTCGTCGCGCGACGTCATGAATGACGGGCTCCGTTGCCTCGACGCTGGATCTGCGGCCACGCAATACCGGGGGCCGGTGCAATCAGCTGCAGTGAAATCTAAGTTGGCACCTTAGCTTTTGCGAGCTGACAGATAGCCTATGCACTGCCGCAGCCTAACGTTAAGACACATTTTTGCAACTGCACGCCGGTTAGGCAGTCGCCGGTCACGTTATGCCGTGGGCTTCGCCAGGTACTTTTCCAGCCAATGGATGTCGTACAGCCCATTGGCGATGTCGGGCTGGCGGATCAGGTCGTTGAACAGCGGGATCGTCGTCTCGATGCCGTCGATCACGAATTCCGACAGCGCCCGCTTCAGCCGCATCATGCATTCGTCGCGGCTTTTGCCGTGGACGATGAGCTTGCCGATCAAGCTGTCGTAGTAGGGCGGGATACGATAGCCCTGATAGACACCGCTGTCGACGCGCACGCCAAGCCCACCCGGCGGATGCCAGTAGGTAATCTGCCCCGGCGACGGCGTGAACGTGCGCGCGTTCTCGGCGTTGATGCGGCACTCGATGGCGTGACCGGAGAACGTGATGTCCTCCTGGCTGTACATCAGCTTGGCGCCGGAAGCGACGCGGATCTGTTCCAGCACCAGATCGATGCCGGTGATCGCTTCGGTGACCGGATGCTCCACCTGCAAGCGCGTGTTCATCTCGATGAAGTAGAACTCGCCGTCCTCGTAGAGGAACTCGACGGTGCCCGCGCCGCGGTACTTCAGCTTGCGCATGGCGTTGGCGACGATCTCGCCGATCTTCAGGCGTGACGTTTCGTTGAGGGCGGGCGAGGGTGCCTCTTCCCAGACCTTCTGGTGACGGCGCTGCAGCGAGCAGTCGCGCTCACCCAGATGGACGGCATTGCCCTGGCCGTCGCCCAGCACCTGAACCTCGATGTGCCGCGGCTTCGTCAGGTACTTCTCGATGTAGACGGCATCGTCGCCGAACGCAGCTTTCGCCTCGGCCTTTGCCGTCGCCAGCGCCATCGGCAGTTCTTCGGCCGTCTTGGCCACCTTCATGCCGCGTCCGCCGCCGCCCGACGCGGCCTTGACGAGCACGGGGAAGCCCATGGCCTTCGCCACCTTCAAGCCGGCCGCGTCACTCTTCACCGCGCCGTCGGAGCCGGGCACCACCGGAATGCCGAGCCGTTTGGCGGTTTCCTTGGCGGCGATCTTGTCGCCCATCGTGCGAATGTGCTCGGACGTAGGGCCGATGAACGTGATGTTGTGCGTTTCGAGAATTTCCGCGAAGCGCGCGTTCTCCGACAGGAAGCCATAGCCGGGATGCACCGCGTCGGCGCCCGTGATTTCGCAGGCCGCGAGCAGGCGCGGGATGTTGAGGTAGCTCTCCGCCGCGGCCGGCGGGCCGATGCAGACGCTCTCGTCGGCAAGCCGCACGTGCATCGCATCTGCGTCCGCGGTGGAGTGAACCGCGACGGTCGCGATGCCGAGCTCCTTGCACGCGCGCTGAATGCGCAGCGCGATCTCACCTCGGTTCGCGATCAGGACCTTGTCGAACATGTGCGCCCGTTGCTTTCGCTTATTCGATGATGACGAGCGGCTCGCCGAACTCGACGGGTTGGCCGTTCTCGAACAGGATCGCCGTTACCGTGCCGGACTTCGGCGCGGGGATCTGGTTCATCGTCTTCATCGCTTCGATGATCAGCAAGGTGTCGCCGGCCGATACCTTGGAGCCGACTTCGACGAAGACCGGTGCGGATGGATCGGGCGCGCGATAGGCCGTGCCGACCATGGGCGATTTCACGGCGCCTGGATGCTTGCCGGGATCGCCCGCCCCTCCCGCAGCGACGCCGGACGCCGCGGCAGCAGGGCCGGCGACGCCGATTGCCGGCGCGCTGGCGACGACGGAAACCGTGCGCGCGACGCGAATCTTCAGACCGGCCTTCTCGATCTCGATTTCCGTCAGACCGGTGTCGTCCAGCAGCTCCGCCAACTCGCGGATGAGCTGATGTTCCGCGCTGCCGCCTTCACTGCCCTTTTTTGCCGTCATGCGTCGTCGTCCTTTGAATATTGGCGGGCTTACGCCCCACGCTTCGTCAGGATGCCCGCCATCGCCTCGAGCGCCAGCTCGTAGCCTTTGGCACCCAGCCCGCAGATCACGCCGGTCGCCGCCAGCGACACGTACGAATGGTTCCGGAAGCTTTCGCGCCGGAAGATGTTTGACAGATGAACCTCGATGACAGGCAGCTCGGACGCCTGCAACGCATCGAGCAAGCCGACGGACGTGTGCGTCAACCCACCGGCGTTGATGAGAATGCCCGACGCCTGGCCGCGCGCTTCCTGTACCCAGTCGATCAACTCGCCTTCGCTGTTCGACTGCCGGAACACCACGGCGAGGTTCAGCTCGCCCGCCTTGCGCTCCGCCATCGCCTTGATGTCGTCCAGCGTGTCACGGCCATACACCGCCGGCTCGCGCACGCCGAGCAGGTTCAGGTTCGGGCCGTTCAGGACATAGACAGGCTTTGCCATGGCAGTGGCAGGGTCCAATGCGCTCATAATGGAATGCGGCGGAACGGACCCATGTTCGTGGCTGGGAACCATCGCCGCCGCGATGAGAATTCAGTCAACCGTCTATCAGCTTTTCCGCACCCGCGAAAGGCCGCGGGGAACAGCAAAACCTTGGAAAAGACGGGTCCGGAAGGGCGTATCCGCCCTTCCGGTCAGGGATACTAGAACTTTAGCAGTATGAGCAACCCGACTTCCTGACGTCGGCGACATGGCCGGCCAGAAGTTCCGACAGGTTCTCGTAGCCGCCGGCCACCACATGGTCACCGACGAGGAAGAATGGCGTGCCGCCGACGCCGAGCTTCTTGGCAAGGTCCATGACCTTGTCCAGCTCAGCCTTGATCTCCGGGCTTTCCTTGTCTTCCTTGAGCTTCTTCATGTCGAGGCCGAGCGCTTCGGCCTTGGCGAGCGCGGTGGCTTCCGAGGCGATCCCCTGGCCCTTCATCAGCGCCTGGTGCACGTCCAGGTACTTGCCCTGCTTGCGGGCGGCCAGCGCAACCTTGGCGGCGCCGGGCGACGCTTCCTGGTTGATGATCGGCAGCTCCTTGAAGACGAACTTCACCTTCGGGTCGTCCTTGATGACCTTGGCGATGTCGTCGTAGCTGCGGCGGCAGTAGCCGCAGTTGTAGTCGAAGAACTCCACGATCGTGACGTCGCCATTGGGGTTGCCGCCGATCGCCGCGTTCGGGTTCTTGAAGAGGTCGTTGGCGTTGTCCTTCAACGCCGACTTGGTCTTCTCGGCCTGCTCCTTCTCCATCTTCGCTTCGAGAGCCTGCTGCGCCTGCATGAGGATCTCGGGATTGGCGAGCAGGTAGTCCTTGATGACCTGCTCGATCTCCGCACGCCGTTCCGCGCTGACATCGACCTTGGGCGCTTCCGCGGGCTTCTCCTGCGCGTCGGCGGCGGCGAACCCGAGCGACAGCAGCGCCATCGTCCCGGCGGCGAACATGGCCATCGGCCGGCCGCAGCGCCGCAGGCTTGATTTGGATTCAGAGGCAGAATTCATGGACCATCTCGTTCTGTTTGTGTTGTTCGTTTCATGCGGGCGAGCCCGCTAGCCGCCGGTCGTGGGCGGCTTCTGCGTAATGATGTCGTCGGCGATCATCCAGTCCGGCGAGTTTGGTTTGAGGCCGGCTTGCGCACGCCGCGCGAAGTCCTTTGCGGTCTTGAAGTCTCCGAAGCACATCAGGCGCTGCGCCCGCGCCAGATCCGCCTTCGACTGCATGCCCTTCGCGTAGAAGGCCTCGCCCAGGGCGTTGTAGGCGCGGCAGTCGTCCTCGTCGCGGCGCAAGGTGTCCTTGAGGATGTCTATGGCCTCGTCGACAACGCCTGGCTGTTTCGTCTGCAACAGCGACTGCGCCAACTGCGTGCGCATCAACGTTGGATTGTTGCCGGCGACCTGGATCGCCTTGCGCAAGGCCTGAACGCTTTCCTGCGCGCGCCCGGCGCGTTGGTAGAAGTCGCCCTTCACTTCCCAGTAATACGGATTGGCCGGCTGATCGCGGATCAGCGCATCGAGCAGCGCCATCCCGGCTTCCAGGCTGCCCTGTCCGCCGGACCGCAGCTGCGCGATGGCGCGCGCATAGCGGGCGGGGAAACTCATATCGTTCGGCGGGTATCGCTTCATCACCACGCCGGGCGCCTCGAGGTAGCCCGAAAGCTTGGCGCGCATCATGTCGTGGCGGAATTGCCGCTCGGGCGTGTCCTTCGCCCCGTAGTAGGGCGAGCTTTCGACGAGCTGCCTCAGCCGTGCCAGACGATCGCGCGCCACGGGATGCGTGCGTGCGAAAGCGGTGACGTTGCCGTCGTTGAGGAACATCTCCTGATTGGCGAAACGCTCGAACGTTTCGAGCATGCCGAGGCCGGACTGTTGCGTCGCGTTCAAATACTTGAGGCCCGCCTGGTCCGCGGCCGACTCCTGGCTGCGGCGCTCTGCCGTCAGCGCGCGCATGACGAGTTCGCTGCCGCCCGCCATGACGCCCTGACCGGCCGACATGGCTTCGCGACCGCCGTCGCCGCCAGCGACCGCGCCGCCGATCATGGCGCCAATGCCGAGAATCTGCGCCAGCAGAAGCCGCGTCTTGTCCTGCGCGATGCGGATGCGCAGCGAGGCCATGTGCCCGCCGTCGATGTGGCCGGCCTCGTGCGCCAGAACGCCGATCACTTCGTTCGGCGTCTTGGAAATCATCAACGCGCCCGTGTGCATGAACACGTTGCGGCCGTCCATCACGAAGGCGTTGAACGCCTCGTTGTTGACGATGCGCACGGCGACGCGGCCGGTTCCAAGACCGGCGGCCTTGAAGATTCCCTGAGAATAGTCGTTGAGGAGATCCTCGATCTCCGTGTCGCGCAGCAGCTGCGAGCGCTGCGCCGACGCGGGCGCCGCCGCAGCGACGAACGCCACTGTGCCAAGCGCCAACGCCACCGCGTGCCGGGAGACAACTCTGATCTTGCCTATCATCGTTCGACCAATGAGATCTTGATATCCGGGCCGGACGCTAGTGGCGCATGCGTACGCCGTCAACGCCGCGCACCAGAATGCTCGCCTATCAGACCGAAGCCCGCTATTGACACCGCCAGCGGCGGCGCATCCACCTACACCCGCCGGCATCAACGGGCGATAATAGGGCACCAGCAAGGCGCAACAGACTTACAGATGCGTAATCCGCCGCACGCCTCCAATCCGCACGACCGCACGGACTCCGCGGCGACGCTGCTGCGTTCACCCGCGCTGCGCAGCGGCATCGACAGCTTCATCGTCATGGATGTGATGCGCGCGGCTGCCGCGGAGGAACTGGCCGGCCGCTCCGTCGTCCACATGGAGGTCGGACAGCCCGCGACGCCGGCGCCGCGGGCCGCACGCGAAGCCGCCAAGCGCGCGATCGACACGCACAACCTCGGCTACACGCTGGCATTGGGCATCGCGCCCCTGCGCGAGCGCATCGCGCA
>JAKAXS010000124.1 GCA_021816505.1 Pseudomonadota bacterium | reverse complement strand
GTCGAGATGGGCGTCCCCTTCTTGGTGATGGGGTGGATGCCCGCCACCATGTCGGCGGTACCGAGCCCACTCGTCTCCAGCGCGTAGATCCGCACGACCTGATTTTTGGTCAGCCCAAGCGCCAGCGCCTCGCGGGCGTAGCGGCGCTTGAATTCCCGCTCTGGAATTCGCTCGGGCGCAAACCCGTAGTGGGCGCGAGCCAGCGACAGGAAGTCCTTCACCGTGGGCTTCGGGTCCGGCGCCTTCGACGGCCCGCGATCCTCGTTCAGAAAATCGTTCCATCGCTTCTGCAGCGACACGGAAAGATACGGTCCCTTGTACTCCGGCGGAAACGTCTGCACGTAGTCGTCCGGCCGAAGGTCGACCTTCGCGGCCTTGCGCTTGCGGCGCAGCGCCCGTTTGTCCGACACTTCACGCCAATAAGCGTCCAACTTGAAATCGAACACGCTACGGGCGGCGATGTAGGTCTCGAACGTCTTGCGATCCTGTTCGCCCAGCGTCTCCTTGAACGCTGCCGAGCTGCGCGCCTGTACACCGGTCGGCGCAGCAGCGGCCAGTACCGCCATCGCGATCAGCGCTGCAAGCCAACGGCCGGTCGAAAGCATTCGCAAAAGTCTCCCGCTTCAAATCAGTTGGTTTCGGCTTAACATGGGCCTTCGAGCCAATAATGGCTATCCCAGGGCAGTCTCATATCGATTTAAACGCGCGCAAGATTGATGCAAACGGATTGCGCGATGCTATGACAAAATTCATGTCCGATAGACCCCCGACACTCCTTCCAAAGATCACTTTGCCAACGTTCCGTCGCTTAGCCGCTGGTGCGTTGCGCCCGGAGGCTCCCGTTGCGCCGACGCTCGATGGGCCGAGCGACTACGATCTCAATCCCGGTCTCGATACCGAATTTCCGCGTCCGGCTGCACCGCGCGCTGCGGCCGTCCTCGTTCCCGTGGTCATGCGCGATGCACTCACGTTGCTCTTCACGCAGCGCACGGACGCACTGCCCTCCCATGCGGGACAGATCGCCTTTCCCGGCGGCAAGGTGGAGCCGGAAGATCGCGATGTCGTGGAAACCGCCCAGCGCGAGGCGGAGGAAGAAGTGGGCCTCGATCGCGCGCTGACGGAGCCGCTGGGCTTCCTCGATCCCTACTTCACCGGCACGGGCTTTCGCATCGTGCCCGTCGTAGCCCTGGTGCAGCCGACCTTCACGCTCACCCTCGATCCGTCGGAGGTTGCAGCTGCGTTCGAGGTCCCGCTCGACTTTCTCATGAATGCCGAGAACCACCAGCGCCACTCACGCACTTTTCGCGGACACGAGCGGTTCTTCCATGCGATGCCCTACGAGGATCACTATATATGGGGCGCCACTGCCGGCATCCTGAAGAACATGCACGAAAGGTTCTTCCCGCAATGATTCGCGTCGTCCTGGAAAACATCGCGATCTTCCTGATCCCGACGCTCGTCTACGCTGCCTGGGTTCTGCTGCGGACCAACCCGCAGACCGACGAGGCGGGCGACCGCGCCTTCGCGCAGATCGTCGGCGAAGCGCCGCTGCTCTGGCTGTTCACCGCGGGGGCAATTCTCGTCGTGCTCAGCCTGGTGGCCTTTCAGTCGACGGAAGGCGGCAGGCCCGGCGAGCGCTATCAGGCTCCCACGATGGAGAATGGGCACATCAAGCCGGGGCGCGCCGAACCCCGCCCCACGCCCTAGTACGCGCATGGCGAACAATCCTACGACACCGCCGCCGTCACTTCGCGAAGCGGCCTGGCTACAGGACGCGAACGCAAGACGCGTCTTCTCCGCGTTGAACGTGGACGGCCACACGGCACGCGCCGTCGGCGGCGCCGTTCGCAACGCATTGCTGGGCGAACCCGTGCGCGATGTCGACATCGCGACGACAGCGCCGCCCGACGTGACGATGCAGCTCGCCGCGCGTGCGGGCCTGAAAGCGATACCGACCGGCATCGATCATGGCACGGTGACGGTGCTGGCCGAACACACGCCATTCGAAGTGACGACACTGCGGAAGGACGTGGAAACGTTCGGCCGTCACGCGCGCGTCGCCTTTACGGACGACTGGGCGGCCGACGCCCGGCGCCGCGACTTCACGATCAACGCACTCTACTGCGATGCCGCCGGCACCGTGTTCGACCCACTGGGCGGCTATCCCGATCTGGCAGCCCGCAAGGTGCGCTTCATCGGCAACGCGGAGGATCGCATCCGCGAAGACTACCTGCGCATCCTGCGCTTCTTCCGCTTTTCCGCCGAGTACGCGGAAGGCCGCCTCGATCCGGCCGGTCTCGACGCCTGTCGCGCGCTCGCCCCGGAACTCGATCAACTCTCCCGCGAGCGTGTTCGCGCCGAACTGCTGCGGCTGTTGACGGCCGCCGATGCGCCCGCCGTGGTGCCTGCCATCTCGAGCGAAATACTGGGGCGTCTCGTGCCCGGCACGCTGGCCGTGCCCCTGTTCTCAGGTATCGCGACGCTCGAAGGCGCCCTATCGCGGCCGGCCGACGCCATCCTGCGGCTCGGCGCCCTTGCCGGCGCGCACCCGGGCATCGCGCTGACGCTCAAGGACGCGCTGCGGCTGTCCTCCCGCGAGTTCGAGCGCATCGCGCGCATGAGCATCCCCGACCCGGGCTTCGATCCCCGCGAGCCGGAACACGCCGCCAAGATCGTCCTTTATCGCCACGGGCCGGAAGCGTTCGATGATGGCGTGCTGCTGCATTGGGCACGATCAGGCGCGCCGCCATCGGACTCCGGCTATCGCGACCGCCTCAGCCTGGCGTCGCGCTGGACGGTTCCCACGTTGCCGGTCAGAGGCTCCGACATCCTGGAACTCGGCGTCCAGCCCGGCCCACGCGTCAGCCGCATCATGGCGGCGTTCGAAGACTGGTGGATCGGCACGAACTTTCCCCACGACCCGCAGCGGCTGGCCGCGCGGCTCGCTGAACTCGTTACTGAAACGAACGACGGCGAAGCCTAGCCTCGTCCTATTTCACCCGCGGACCCTGGCTTTGCACCAAAGCCTTTTCGATGCGGCGCCATGTGGCCGCTTCCTCGCGGTCTCCACGATCGTCATATTGCCGGGCCTTCTGCGCGGCCTCAGCCAAGGCCTTCGGCCCCAGCGCCGCGAAAAGCTTGTCGGCGTGTTCTTGAATTTCGACAGCGTGCATCGCAACACCTCCATCGTTTCATGACACAGTGCATGTAGGGTCGCTCCACGATATGGCAACACAGCGACAGACCTGCCGATCAAGGAAAACCTGCATGTCATCACCCAGCAGCCACGAACTCATCGCCGCCTACAATCAGGGTCGCGACGCCTCGCGCCTTGCGCTCAAGCTGCTGGCGATGCGCGGGAATGCGTTCTCGTTCCTGCGGGGCACCGCGCATCTGTTCCATCAGCGCATGGCAGAGAACAAAATCGATCCGGGAGGGCCGGCCACCTGGATCTGCGGCGATCTTCACCTGGAGAACTTCGGCACGTATCTCGCCAGCAATGGACTGACCTATTTCGATCTGAACGATTTCGACGAATGCGCGCTCGCACCGTGCTCCTGGGATATCCTGCGGCTGGCATCCAGCATTCTCGTGGCAGGCCCGACCATCGGCATCGACCGCGCTGCGGCGATCGCGTTCGCGACGCAGGCCATAGCTGCCTATCGCACCGAACTGGCGACCGGAAAGCCGCGCTGGATCGAACGCAAGACGGCGGATGGCGTCATCGGCGATTTGATCGAAAGCCTGCGCCATCGCGATCCGCAGAAGTTCGTGACGAAGCGCACGACCAACAAGCGCGGCGAAGCGCTCGATACCGCGCTGCCAAAAATGCAACCCGTCATGTCGAAGATCGAGCGTGAGCAGGTACGCGACTTCATCCAGTCCCGCACCGTCGGCGCCAAAGGACGGCAGGCTTACAAGTTCCTGGATGTCGCCTACCGCATCGCCGGCACCGGCAGCCTGGGTATCTGTCGCTACGTGGTGTTGGCCGAACTCATCGAAGACGGCCGCAAGCTCCTGCTCGATCTGAAGCTGACGCTTCCCTCCTGCGTCGCAGCGGTGAGCACGGCGAAGCAACCCGCCTGGAACAACGAAAGCCACCGCGTCGTCGCTGTTCAGAACGCGGCGCAAATCCTGCCGCCGGCGCTGTTGCAGGCCGTCACGTTTGGCGGCCGCTCGTTCGTATTCAAGGAACTGCAACCGACGAGCGATCGGCTCGATCTGCGCGCCGCCGCGAAGGACCCTGCACGGTTCGCGGACGCCATCACGAGCATGGGTTCGCTCACGGCCTGGGCGCACCTGCGTTCTGCAGGTCATATGACGGCGGCAACGCCGGACGCCCTCGTCGCGTTTGCGCAGGACAAGACCGCTGCGAAGACCATCCTGCAAGCGGCGCAAGCCATGGAAAAATCCACGCAGGACGACTGGGCCGACTATTGCAGCGCATTCGACGCCGGGTACTTCGGCAAGACCATGGCACACCTCGACCCGGCCAAAGGCGACGAGGCCGCCTGAGCCCGTATTGCTGACCGCGCAGCAAAAAGCCCCGGCTTCCGCCGGGGCTTTTCGTATACCGTGAGTTGACGTGAAGAGCCGGACTTAGAAGTCCATGCCGCCCATGCCACCCATGCCGCCACCACCCATCGGGGGCATCGGCGAGTCCTTCTTCGGACGGTCGGCGACCATGGCTTCCGTCGTGATGAGGAGACCGGCAACCGAAGCAGCGTCCTGCAGTGCGCAACGCACGACCTTCGCCGGGTCGATCACGCCTTCAGCGACGAGATCGCCGTAGACGCCGGACTGGGCGTTGAAGCCGAACGCATAGTTGTTGTTCTCGAGGATCTTGCCGACGACCACTGCGCCGTCTTCACCGGCGTTCTGGAAGATCTGGCGTGCCGGAGCCGAAAGCGCGCGACGCACGATCTGGATGCCGACCTTCTGATCGTCGTTTTCGGTCTTGAGCTTCTCAAGAGCCTTCACCGCGCGAACGAGGGCAACACCACCGCCGGGAACAACGCCTTCTTCAACGGCTGCGCGCGTTGCGTGCAGCGCGTCGTCGACGCGATCCTTGCGTTCCTTCACTTCCACTTCCGTCGCGCCGCCAACGCGGAGAACGGCAACGCCACCGGCGAGCTTCGCCAGACGTTCCTGCAGCTTCTCGCGGTCGTAGTCCGAGGTCGTTTCCTCGATCTGCGCCTTGATCTGCTTCACGCGGGCGTCGATGTCGGCCTTCTTGCCGGTGCCGTCGACGATCGTGGTGTTCTCCTTGTCGATCGTCACCTTCTTGGCGCGGCCAAGCATGTCGATCGTGACGTTCTCAAGCTTGATGCCGACGTCTTCGGAGATCACGGTGCCCTGCGTCAGGACGGCGATGTCTTCCAGCATGGCCTTGCGGCGGTCGCCGAAGCCCGGAGCCTTGACGGCCGCAACCTTGAGGCCACCGCGCAGCTTGTTGACGACGAGCGTGGCGAGAGCCTCGCCTTCGACGTCTTCAGCGATGATGAGGAGCGGCTTGCCCGTCTGAACGACGGCTTCGAGCACCGGCAGCATGGCCTGCAGGCCAGACAGCTTCTTCTCGTGGATCAGGATGTAGGGGCTTTCGAGTTCGGCCACCATCTTGTCGGCGTTGGTGACGAAGTACGGCGAGAGATAGCCGCGGTCGAACTGCATGCCTTCGACGACGTCGAGTTCGGTTTCGAGCGACTTGCTCTCTTCAACCGTGATGACGCCCTCGTTGCCGACCTTCTTCATGGCTTCGGCGATCTTCGCGCCGATTTCGGCATCGCCGTTCGACGAAATGGTGCCGACCTGTGCGATCTCGTCGTTCGACGTGACCTTCTTGGCGTTCTTCTTGATCTCTTCGACGACTGCGGCGACGGCGATATCGATGCCGCGCTTCAGATCCATCGGGTTGGCGCCGGCTGCAACCGACTTCGCGCCTTCCTTGACGATGGCCTGGGCGAGAACCGTGGCCGTCGTGGTGCCGTCACCGGCGAGGTCTGCGGTCTTCGAGGCCACTTCGCGCAGCATCTGTGCGCCCATGTTCTCGAACTTGTCTTCGAGCTCGATCTCCTTGGCGACGGTCACGCCGTCCTTGGTGATGCGGGGAGCGCCGAAGCTCTTCTCGATGACGACGTTGCGGCCCTTGGGGCCCAGCGTCACCTTGACCGCGTTGGCCAGGATGTCGACGCCGCGCAGCATCTTCTCGCGCGCGTCTTGCGAAAACTTTACGTCTTTGGCTGCCATGTGTGGCTACTCCAGATCAGAATGTCAGGGATGAGGGGAGAGTTAAGCGGCGGCTTTCGTCGCGGCCTTGCCTTCCAGAATGCCCAGAATGTCGCTCTCCTTCATGATCAGGAGATCCTGGCCGTCGATCTTCACTTCAGTGCCGGACCACTTGCCGAACAGCACGCGGTCACCGGCTTTCACTTCCAACGGCTGCACCTTGCCGTTCTCGTCACGGGCGCCCGGGCCGACGGCGACGATCTCGCCTTGCATCGGCTTCTCTTTGGCGGTGTCCGGAATGATGATGCCGCCGGCGGTCTTGGTGTCTTCCTCGACGCGACGGACCACGACGCGATCATGCAAAGGACGGAACTTCATGAAGTTTACCTCATGATAAGATTGAGATTTATGGGTCCTGACAGCGCTCGCTCGTCAGGTGTGGCAGCGGCCGCGCGGCCGGATTGGGAGCGCGGCGCCACGCGCGGCCTATATGCGGCGGCCTGCTAGCAGTGTCAAGATATGAGTGCTAACCGGTTGTCCGTAGGCTTACCGAGCGTCTGCGGCAAACGCTTTTCGTTCGTCAGCACGCTCAAACGAAAACACCCGGGTTTCCCCAGGTGTTCACCAAAATCAAATTCAGCAAATTCTCAAACTGCGAAGTCGTCGATTTTCGCACCTTTGCCAAGCTTGGCGACGAGCCAATTCGGCTTGCGACCGCGGCCGGTCCACGTCTCGCTGCGATTGTCGGGGTTGACGTACTTTGCAGCAACCGCACGACCGCGACCGCGCGATCCGAACAACTCGCCGACAGAAAAGCCGGCATTCTCAGCCAGAGACGCGATCTTCTGCTTGATTTCGGAACGTTCGCGATCTTTCGCTGTGGAAATCGCCCGTTCGACCTTTGTCTGAAGATCAAGGAGATCCTTCAAAGACATCTTGTCGACGTTTATGCTCGCCATCGTGCGTTACCCTATCTAATTATCGTGAATTCAAAGCATCCGAGGGGTCGGATAGCATCGTTTTCTCCATCCGTAAATAGATTGAATTGGAATAAACACGGAATAAAATGGCCGGAGCGCAAAGCGCGCCATTCGTACTTAACTATTCTGAATGGAACTATTCGCTGCGGAGTGCATCAATCGGATTGAGCGAGGCTGCCCGGCGTGCCGGAAAATATCCGAAAAAGATGCCCGTTGCTGCAGCCGCGGCCATGGCGAGCGCTATGACACTCGGGCTAGA
>JAKAXS010000123.1 GCA_021816505.1 Pseudomonadota bacterium | reverse complement strand
GACAGCATCGTCGAGCGCCTGAAGTTGAAGCCGAACACGATCGTCGCCGACAGCGTCGATGACGCCTCGATCCTGTTCGCGGACATTTCCGGTTTCGTGGCGCTGGCCATTCGCCTCGGCGCCGAGCGCACGGTCGGTCTCCTCAACACCATCGTCACCGAATTCGACGCGCTCGCCGAGAAACATGACGTCGAAAAGATCAAGACGATCGGCGACGCGTACATGGTCGCTTCGGGTCTGCCGGTGCGGTCGGAGCAGCACAGCGACCGCCTGGTGCGCATGGGGATCGACATGCTCGATGCGATCGCTCGCCTCCGGGTCGAAAGCGGCCTGGACGTGAACCTGCGCATCGGCATCGCCACGGGGCCCGTCATGGCCGGCGTCATCGGCCGGAAGAAGTTCAGCTACGACATCTGGGGCGACGCGGTGAACCTCGCATCGCGGCTTGAGGGACAGTCGCAGTCGGGGCGCATCTTGATCTGCGATCGGACCCGGGAATGCCTCGCCGGCCGTTTCGAGCTGGAACGCCGTGGTCTTGTCGACATCAAGGGCGCAGGCCAGCAGGAAGTGCATTTCGTCGTCACGGCCGCTTCATCGGCAACGCCGGTCGCCGCGCAGTAACCCGAGGCGGCTAAACCGTCGGACCGCCGTCGACGTCGAACCGCGTGCGGATGCGCCGGAACAAGTCGTCGCGAACGCCGCGATACGCGCTGATGATTTTCTCGCGCTTCGGCTGCGAGAGCGCGAGGGAGCAATCGAGCGTCGGCCAATACTCCACCTGTGCTGCGGTCGTGCGCGTCAGCTCCAGAACGTGATGATGCGCTTCGGGAGACAGCGAGATGATGACATCGAACAGCCGGTCGCCGATGATCGATAGCGACTGGGGCTCATGCTCCGTGATGTCGATGCCGATCTCGTCCATCACGGCGACGGCATAGGGATCCGACAAGCCCGCGCGCACGCCTGCCGACATCACGACCACGCGGCTGCCCGCCAGATGGTCGAGCATCGCTGCGGCCATGGGCGAGCGAATGCAGTTCAGCGTGCACGCGAACAGCACCGCTTGGCGTTCCCCGTCCGATGGCGAGGCGGCCACGTGTCACCCCTTCCAATGAAGCGCGGTGATCAGCGTGAACAGGCGCCGCGCCGTATCCGTATCGACCTCGATCTTGCTTTCCAGGCGTTCCGCCAGGATGCGGCTTCCCTCGTCATGCAGGCCACGCCGGCCCATGTCGATCGCCTGAATGCGTGACGGCTGCGCGGACTTCACCGCCTCGTAGTAGCTGTCCAGCACGATGAAGTAGTCCTTCATCAGCCGCTTCAGAGGCGTCATCGACAGGTGATGCGTGACGACCGGTTGCGAGGCCTCGTCGGAGACCTCGAACACCAGCCGGTCGTCCACGAGCGACAGCTGCAGGCGATACGGCCCGACATCGCGCCCGACGAGACGGAAGCTGTTGCCGTCGACCAGGTCGAAGATCGCGACCTCGCGTTCGTGCTCGATGTTTGCGTTTCCGCGGGCGATCGATTGACCGTCGAGGGTCACTTCGATCAACCGGTCTTTGGTGGGGGTATTCGTGTCGGACATCGGCACTCGCACGGGTTGAGGCTTGTCGGTGAGGCTTGCTTCAGGTTTCCGGATTGATGCGGATGGCGACTGAGTGTCGATGCGCCTCCAGTCCCTCCGCGCGGGCCAGCGACATTGCCGCCGGCGCCAGCCGCTTGAGGGAGGCCGGGTCGAGCTTCAGGATCGATGTCCGCTTCATGTAGTCGAGCACGCCCAGGCCGGACGAGAACCGCGCGCTGCGCGCCGTCGGCAGGACGTGGTTCGATCCGGAGACGTAGTCGCCGATGACCTCGGGCGTGTGCTGGCCGAGGAAGATCGCTCCGGCGTTGCGGATCTTGTTCGACAGCGCCTCGGGGTCACGCGTCGCGATCTCCAGATGCTCCGCCGCGATGCGGTCGGCCAGTGCCGGTGCCTCGTCCAGCGACGACAGGAGGATGATGGCGCCGAAGTCGCGCCAGCTGGCGCCGGCGATGTCGGCCTTCGGCAGCTGCCCGATCTGGCGCGCAACCGCCGCCTCAACGGCGTCGGCAAACGCGGCATCGTCCGTCATCAGGATCGACTGCGCGGCGGTATCGTGTTCGGCCTGCGCCAGCAGATCGGCGGCGATCCAATCCGGGTTGTTGTCTTTGTCCGCGATCACGAGGACTTCGGAGGGGCCGGCGATGCTGTCGATCCCCACCGTGCCGTAGACCTGCCGCTTCGCCGCGGCGACGTAGGCGTTGCCGGGGCCGACGATCTTCACCACCGGTGCGATCGACTCCGTGCCATAGGCCAACGCCGCCACCGCCTGCGCACCGCCGACCCGGTAGATCTCCTCGACGCCCGCCAGCCGGGCGGCGGCAAGGACGAGTGGGTTCAGCTGTCCGTTCGGCGCCGGCACGACCATCACGATGCGCGGCACGCCGGCCACTTTGGCCGGCACGGCGTTCATCAGCACCGACGAGGGATACGAGGCGAGCCCGCCAGGCACGTAGAGCCCGACCGACTCGACGGCCGTCCACCTGTGGCCGAGTTCGACGCCGGCCGCGTCGGTATAGCGGTCGTCGGCCGGAAGCTGGCGCCGGTGATGCTCGACGATACGCGCCTTCGCGAAGTCCAAAGCTTCCAGCGTTTCCGGCGAGCAGGCGGCGACCGCGGCGTCGATCTCGGCCGCGGAGACCTTCAGGCCGAGCGTGGCGAGGTCGGTGCCGTCGAACTTTTGCGTCAGCTCGATCAGCGCGTTGTCGCCGCGCCGCCGGACATCCTCGACGATGGCCGCGACGGCAGCGCCCACGTCGGCGGACGATTCGCGCTTCTCCGTCAGGAACGACGCGAACTGACTTTCAAAGCCGGCGTCACGGGTGGATAGTCGTTTTGCCATGCCCCAGCGGGCTCCTCGATACGGGTGACTGAACTGTCGCGGCGCTGTCGGTCACGGCCGTGACTTGGCCGCTCCGTCCTGCTCGTGATCCGGACGGTGCGCGCTCTCCCAGGCGGAGCCCAAGTCCTTAAGCTCGCCCTCGACACACTCGACATCGAGCCGGATGGCCGCGTTGCCTGCGAACGTCAGCGTGAGGACGCCGCCCGGCGCGTTGGTCTCGTCGAAGGAAATTGCCAGCAACGACAGGACGGCGTCGCTCTCGCCCGGCCGGAAGCCGGACACTTTCGCGCCGAGCACCCGTTCGAACCTGATGCCGCAGCGCCGCCTGTGCGTCGCCTCTCCGTCGGACGCCAGATTGGCTTCCCAGTCAAACCGGTTCGCGAGCGCGGCGAAGCGCTTTTCCGCCTTCAGATACGTCATGTCGGTGCCGCGCACGACGGCGTCCTGAAGGTGCGCCGACAACACGGCGAGATCCTCAGCATCGAGCGCAATCAACTTGAGATCCGTCATTCACAGCTTTCCGCGGAGCAGGGGCGGGCCAACGTTTGCGAGTGATAGCGATGCGACCCGGGGCGCGCAAGAAACTCCAGCTAGGATGGCCGTTTAGCGCGCGACCAGTTTCACGAAACCCGATTCGGCTAACCTTAAAACGTTAACGTATATCCTCGGAATTTCGTTGCCGTTGAGGCACAGCTCACTGATTCGACGAAGCAAATCGCCAGTCCCGACGTGACAGAAAATCACGAATCGCGGCTCCGTGGTCAAGAACCGAGCAGGTGTCGTCCGTGCGTGGCTTGGCTTTTCGGATTTCCGCCGGCGGCACGTCGGCAGATGGACAGTGAGGTCAGAATGAAAAAGACAGTATCGCGCCTGATTGCGGCCGGCCTGTTCGCATGCTCTGCGGGCATCGCCCTCGCAGATGGAATCCCCACCGCTGCCAACGTCATGGACGCCCCGATCGGCGGCAACGAATGGCGCGGCTTCTACGTCTCCGCAGCCGTGGGCTATGGCTGGGGCGACTCGAGCTTTGCCGTCAGCCCGAACACGGCGGACTATGAGCCCTCCGGTGTTATCGGTGCCGTTGGCCTGGGCTACGACATCATGCTTCGCGACAGCGTGTTGCTCGGCGTGTTTGGCGACTACACGTTCGGCGAGCAGGACGACAAGTTCACGCTCAATGGCATTGCATCCGAGGGCGAGCTAGACGACACCTGGGCGGTTGGCGCACGACTGGGCGTGATCGTTCATAGGGATCTGCTCCTTTACGGAACGGTCGGCTACACCTCGACTGAACTGACGATCTCGAACGCTACCGATAGCGAATCCGACAATCTTGATGGCTTCTTCGTTGGTGCGGGCCTTGAGCGCTTGATCCACAGCAACCTCTATCTGCGCGGTGAGTATCGCTACTCTCGCTATGAAGATATCAAGGATCAGGTCGCTGGAGGCGGATACTGCGGAGGCACTTGCGATCTCGAGATCGAGAACGAGAAGCATTCGCTCCGCATCGGCTTGGCATACAAGTTCGGTCGTCGGGATGAAGCACCCGCACCGCTCAAGTAAGCAGCCCAGAAATTACTATGCAGGTTATAAAAAGGGCCGCGTTTCGCGGCCCTTTTTACGTTTTGGCGCCCTGCTGGAAATAAAGTTCAGCCCGTGCCGCATATGGAAAACGAAACGTAAACCGAAGATGCGGCGACATAGAGCGCTGAAAAGACTTGAAAAAGAGACGTCGGCTTGGTGTGCAAATTGTTAATCGAAGAAACTATGAAGTTTATGAAACCGCTGAAAAACACGAGAAAATAATCCGCCTACGTTTATTGGATTTACGAATTGATATCCTTGGCCTGAGAGATTGGCGGATAAGTTTCTTATTCCATTTCGCTATTCGAATTCGTGAAAACTTTTAATCGCGGCACTGTCGCTTCCGTCAGTATCGCACATCGATTAAGACCGGCAGAATTTGGTCATGGTCCGGGACAGGCAGGTGCCTCCGGAATGACGCCCAACCTCTGTCAGTCAGGAGAATGAGATGTCGTGGAGTAGCTTTGCTTCTGCGTATTGCCCCCCGGAAGAGCCGCCGCCGCCGGAATGCCCGCCGGAGCCGCCGTGTGAGCCTTGCGAGCCGCCGCCGCCCCCGCCGGAGTGCCCGCCCGATCCGGAATGCCCCCCGCCTCATTCCCATTGTGACGACGACTGCGGAGACAACACCGTGAACAACACGACGATCAACAACAACACCGTCATCATCAACAACACGAACAACAGCCTGATCAACGTCGGCGACGTGAACCTCGATCTGGGTGACGTGAATGTGTTGAACGACCTGACGGCGCTGAACAACATCAGCCTGCTCAACGGCGATATTCTCACGAACGTCCTGCAGGAAGGCATCCTCAACGGCGACAACCTGCTCAAGCAAGGCATCCTCAACGGCGACATCATCGGCGACATCGTCGGCGGCGACCTGATCGGCGGCGACGTGCTGAGCAACGTGCTGAACGGCGAAGTCGGCATCCTGTCCAACATCGCCAACGGCGAGATTCTGTCCAACCTGGTCGATGGCGAACTGCTCTCCAACAACGAGATCCTCGAAAACGTGCTGTCGGGAGACATCACGACCAAGGTTGGCGACATTCTCAGCGGTGACCTGCTGAGCGACATCAACGCCATTGCCGTGGTCGAGGACGTGCTCTCGGGTGAGATCACCGGCGTCGCAGGCAACGTGTTCGAAGACGTCCTGAACGAGAACACCCTGAGCATCGTCGAGAATGTGTTGAGCGACAACGCGATCGGCAACGTATTCGCGCCGATCGGCGACGTGCTCTCGGAGAACGCTGTCGGAAACGTCATGGCCGGCGTCGGCAGCATCCTGGGCGGCAACGACATCCTCAGCGGCAACGCGCTCGGCATCGTCGGCGCGGTGACGGACATCGACGGCGGCATCCTCAGCGACCTGACCGGCGACATCTTCGCAGGCAACGTCGTGGCTGAAGTGCTCGAAGGCGGCGTAGGCGACATCCTGAGCGGCACGCTCGGTAACGTTGCAAGCGACAACATCATCGGCGGCGTTCTGGACGCCGATGTCTTGAACACGCTCCTCAGCGGCAACTCGGTCAGCGATGTCCTGGACGTCACCCCGATCGCCGTCGTCGAGAACGTTGTCGCGGCTGCGACCAGCCTGGACG
This sequence comes from Pseudomonadota bacterium, assembly GCA_021816505.1. Classification (GTDB taxonomy): domain Bacteria; phylum Pseudomonadota; class Alphaproteobacteria; order Rhizobiales; family Hyphomicrobiaceae; genus JAKAXS01. Next base: position 1,436 of record JAKAXS010000123.1, on the reverse strand, counting down.
TTGGTGGCATCCTGAATACCACCATCGGCGAAGGCGGCCTGTTGAACGGCTTGCTCGGCGGCAACAACCTGCTGACCGGCGAACTGATCAGCTCGGTTATCGGCGGCGACGACATCCTTGGCGGCATCCTCGGCGATGCGACACTCACCGCGGACCTGACCGCTACCGTAGACAGCCTGTTCGACCAGCTCGTGCAGTCACCCGTCCTGTCCGACATTGCCGGCGTGGACCTGGTTCACGACCTCATTTCGTAACTGCCCTGGCGCGAGCCGCATCCACGGCTCGCGCCAGTTCTGATCACGACGCCCGCAGGTCCGATCAACCGCAGCGGGCACGGCCATCAAGGCCATTGTAACGGAGGCGTACATGATCCAGCAGTCCGTCGCGCAGTTCACCCGCACCGCGCAAAAGGCAACGTCGATCGCCGATGACGAAAAGCTTCCAGACCGCCAGCGCGGCATGTGGAGCTTTCTGACGTGGTCGTTCTTCCTGGCTCAGGCTGTGGCCGCGCATGAGGCCTTCGCCAAAGGCCACGCCATGGGCGAGCAGGGTCAGGATGGAGACGCGTCCGGTTCAGGCGCGGACGATGCCGCCGCCCAAAAAGCATTGGCGGCAGCATCGATGCTGGGTACCGCCGGCTTCGACGTCGATCCGGCCACAGCCGCAATGTTTGCCGCTGCGTTGGCCGCCGGCGCGATCACGCCGCAGATGTGGGGCGCCTTCCAGAACGATCCGGCGATGTTCCAGGCGTTCATCGACAGCCTCGTGGCACAGTCGGACGGCGGCAGCGCCGCAGGCTTCATCGAAGCAGCAGACCTGGCAGACGGTTCTCAGGTCATCGACGCTGGAAGTGAAGCGCCGCCGGTAGATGGCGTTTCAGGGCCGGGCCTGGGCGGCGTCTTGCCGAACCTGCCGACCGATATTCTCGACGACCTCGGCCTCATTCCGGATTCTGTGTTCGACCATATCGTCAATCCGCTCGTCGATACGGTTGAGAGCGTTCTCGGCGGCACGCTCGGGACGGTGCAGACGCTGGCGGTCAGCACGCTGCATGCCGTTCCCGACCTCCTCAGCGATACGATCGATATCGTCCAAGGTCCCGTGAACCAGGTGCTGGCCACGCTCGGACTTGGCGGCTTGGACGAGACAACCGAACCCTTGATCCGCATCGTCGACAACGCGACTGATGGCTTGGCCAATACGGTCAGCACGCTTGGCGACGCCGTCGGCGGCAGCGGCAACCTGCTGTTCGGCGCGGTGAAGTCTCTGACCGGCGTGCTGAGCACCAGCGGCCCCTATCAGAACTACGACATGGCCGTTTCCGACGACGCCGGCACGACCTCGTCGGGATCTTCCGACCCGGCCACTTTGGAAACGATCGCGGGTGCTGCCACGGACCTGATCGACACGACGTTGAAGTCGACGCTCGACGGCAT
>JAKAXS010000122.1 GCA_021816505.1 Pseudomonadota bacterium | reverse complement strand
TGGGCCGCGGTGTCGAGCTTGGTCAACTGGTCTTCGTAGGCGGCCCAGCCGGCCGAGGCGAACAGCTTGTCCGACTGCTCCACCTGCTGCTGCAGGATCGAGCTGTTGATGTCGGCGAGAAGCGCCGTGACCTGGCTGGTGGCACGCAGCTCGGCCACGCGTTCACGCTCTTCCTTCGGGAAGACGGCGTTGAAGCGGCTGTCGAACGAGAAGAACACCGACATCGACATGCACGCGAGAAGCATGACCCACAGCATCGAGTTCTTGGCGACGACGCGGACGGCTTGCGAGTAGGGCGTGACGACATCGCCGCCGCGGAACTTGATGAAGATAGACGTGAGGAGCAGCAGGCCGCCAGCAGCAACGAGACCATAGATCCACGTGTTGGGATCGATTTCGTTGGTCATGCCGTAGACGGCCGCGGCGAGGATCAACAGCGTGCTGCCGAAGAAGACGGCGAGGGCGACCGCGAGGCCGGCCGCCTTGTTGGGTTTGCCCGTGCCGGAGGCGTTCATGCCGGTGGCGAAGCTTTCGCCGATCAACCAGGAAACGATAAGCAGAATGCCCTGGATGCCGAATGTAATCATCGCCGAAAGGATGGGCTCGGCGGTGAAATTGTGCATGCCGTCCCACGTGGTCCAGAACGCGGCGGCGGAGAGCACGATGCCGGTCGTGCCGAGCAGGGCGAGGCGCCAGTTCGAGAACAGGATGCCTTCAGCCGCGCGCCAGACGCGAACCAGAAAAGGGTGGATCATCCACCAGAGAAGAAGGGCGCCGGCGGCGAGCCCCAGCTTCCAGGCCAGATCCGGCGATATGCTATCGAGAGTAGGGAGGCTGGATACCGATTGCCCAACCGTGTCGACCGTGGCCTTGACGTCCCAGCCCATCTTTTCACTCCTGGCCAGGCAATGAGCCTGGTGACGCTTACGAGCATAACGCCGGTCCCGGGCGCCTTCGCGGCGGAATTGCGGCGGTTATTTACCAGTTAACCATACTGTTTAACGGCTCTTCGAAGTCCGTCGGCAGCACAGCTCAAGTCTCCACTGAATTTGGCCAACGCAAACTGGCCTTTGCGGCGAAGGAGACCTTCGGCATGCGAAAAAGTGCATGAGTCATGCCAGTTAATCACTGCGCAACCACGTTAATTTTAGTTCACCCGCTCACTGGATCGCCACGAAACGGTGCAAGCTGGGTGGGCGCGTTTGCGCGACCACCACCTAAGGAACGTCTTGCAGTCTGACCGGGAACGTTATGCAATCGGCCTAGTCTTGGAGCGGGAACCTGTATAGGTTCGCAATAATGAGAAAAATCTCAAGATGACAGACGCCGTGATCAAATCGCAGTTTCCGGCCCCCGGGCAACAAAATGCACGCCGCGTCGCCCAGGCCGTCGAGCGCGTCAGCCGCGTCTTTGAGCAGCGCAAACTGCGATTCACGAAGCTCCGGCAGCAGGTCTACGAAGAGATTGTGGGCGTTCACACGTCCATTGGCGCCTACGACATTCTCGAACGTCTGGCGGTCAAAGGCACACGGTTGGCGCCGATCTCGGTCTATCGGGCGATCGATGCCCTGATGGACGCCGGGGTCATCCACCGGCTGGAAAGCAAGAACGCGTTCTTCGCCTGCCGCCGGCCGGAGCATGGGTTCGAGAAGGGCAAGCGGCCGCTGGTGCTCGCCTGTGAGAAATGCGGATCTGTCGCCGAGGTTGACAGCGGTGATATATTCGAGACCATCGGCAAGATGGCTGCGGCGGCGGACTTCACGCCCCGGGTCAAGTTCGTCGAGGTGTCCGGGCTGTGCCCGCGGTGCGTCGGCGATAACGACCAAAACTGAAGGACACTTCTGATGTCTGATGGCGACCGGCGCGAGGCTGAAGCCTCCGTTGTTTCGGCGCGCGAGCCGCATCGGCACGCGGGTCATGATCATGGACATCATCATCACGCGCATGATCACGGCGCGCACGCCTGCTGCTGCGGGCACGATCATACGGTTCCGGGGCGACGCGGGTTCGACGAGACGGCGCTGATCAGCGCGCGGGGACTGGAGTTGTCGTTCAACGGCAAGCCGGTGCTGAGCGATGTCGATTTCGACATCCACCAGGGCGAGATCGTCACGCTGATCGGCCCCAATGGCGCGGGCAAGTCGACGTTGGTGCGGGTGCTTCTTGGCCTGGTGAAACTCTCCGGCGGCAGCGTGCGGCGGCGGCGCGACGCCCGCATCGGATATGTGCCGCAGAAGATCGACATCGATGCCACGATCCCGATGACGGTCGAGCGGTTTCTGAGCCTGGGCGAGCGTGTGTCGAAAGACGACATCCGCGCGCGGTTGAAGGAAGTCGGCGCGGAGCACGTGCTGGGGCGGCAGATGAGCAAGCTGTCGGGCGGAGAGCTGCAGCGTGCCGTACTGGCGCGCGCGTTGCTGCGGTCGCCCAACCTGCTGGTGTTGGACGAACCGGTGCGCGGTGTCGATTACACGGGCGAGGCCGAGCTCTACAACCTGTTCGCGCAGCTGCGGGATACGCGCGGGCTGGGCGTGCTGCTCGTCTCGCACGATCTGCACGTCGTGATGGCGTCGAGCGACCGCGTCATCTGCCTCAACCAGCATGTGTGCTGTTCGGGCGTGCCCGAGACGGTGGCGCAGCACCCGGAGTACACGCGCCTGTTCGGCGCCGAGGCCGCGCGCTCGTTCGGGCTCTACCACCATCATCACGATCACAGGCACGGGCCGGCGGGCGAACCGCTGGGCGAGGGCCAGGGAACGGGCGCGACCCATGCTTGAACCGTTTCTGCTGCGCGCCATCGCGGCGGCTGTCGGGCTCGCGGTGGTGGCGGCGCCGCTCGGCTGCATCGTCGTGTGGAACCGCATGGCCTACTTCGGCGAAACGGTGGCGCAGGCGAGCCTGATCGGCGTCGTGCTGGCGCTCGCTCTGCAGCTCAACGTGACGCTCGGCGTGATGCTGACGACGGCGGCGGTTGCGGGGCTGCTTATCCTTTTGCAGCGACAGAAGCTGGTGCCGATCGATTCCCTTTTGGGCCTGACGCATCACGGAGCGCTGGCCCTGGGTGTAATCGGCGCGGCGCAGCTGCAGGGGCCGCAGGTGGATCTGATGGGCTACCTGTTCGGCGACGTCTTTGCGGTGACCGATCTCGACATCGCCTGGATCGTCGCGGGTGGTGCGGTGGTGCTCGGCATCGTTGCGTGGCTGTGGCAGCCGCTGCTTCGGATGGCGGTGCACGACGAACTGGCGCGGGCCGAGGGCGTCAGCGCGGGACTGGTTCGCGGCGTGTTTACGTTACTGCTGGCACTGGCGATCGCCATGGCGATCAAGGTCGTGGGCATACTGCTGGCGATCGCCTTCCTGATCGTGCCGGTTGTGGCGGCGCGGCCGCTGGCGGCAACGCCGGAGCAGATGGTCGCGCTGACGGCTGCGACGAGCGTCGTCAGCGTGTTGGCAGGCATGGCGCTTTCCGTATGGCTCGACGCGCCAGGAGGGCCGGCAATCGTGCTTGTCATGGCAATCGCGGCGGGGTTGTCGCTTGTTCTGGCGGCGCTGCGCAAGGCCTAGGACGGCTCAACGTCATGGCCGCCGTGGTTGGACATAGGGGCCCAACGCTTCTCCACGTCATGGCCGCCCCCGAGGCGGCCATCCAGGAGTTCCAGGTGCATCGTCGACCCAGTGGCCAGGGGTTCTCGTTGAAACGTAGAACGCGTGGCCCCTGGATGGCCGGGTCAAGCCCGGCGATGACGTGAGCGAGCGGTTGTGGTTGGCCAAAGGGCGGGCGGCCAGGACGGTCGCGCTGGTATTCGCCCGACCGGTGCAGTACATGACGGAAGATCGAAAGCCGTTAGTCTCGAAGACATCATGACCGTGTCAAATTCCGCATCTGGAAGACCGCACCGGCGCGAAAGCGTGGCCGTGGACGTGGGTGGCGTGATCGTCGGTGGGCCGGCTCCCGTCATCGTGCAGTCGATGACCAACACCGATACGGCCGATATCGACGGGACGGTTGCGCAGGTGGCGGCACTGGCGCGCGCGGGCAGCGAACTGGTGCGCATCACCGTCGACCGCGACGAAGCCGCGAAGGCCGTGCCCCACATCAAGGAGAAGTTGCTGAAGCGCGGCGTGAAGGTGCCGCTGGTCGGTGATTTCCACTACATCGGCCACAAGCTGCTGGGCGACAATCCGGCGGCCGCCGAGGCGCTGGACAAGTATCGCATCAACCCCGGCAACGTCGGCTTCAAAGACAAGAAGGATAAGCAGTTCGGCGCCATCATCGAGACGGCGTTGCGGCATTCCAAGCCGGTGCGGATCGGCGTGAACTGGGGTTCGCTCGACCAGGAGCTGCTGACGCACCTGATGGACGAGAACGCGCGCTCTCCAGAGCCGCGCGATGCCCGCGACGTGATGCACGAGGCGATCGTGCAGTCGGCGCTGATGTCGGCGACGCGGGCTGAGGAGCTGGGGCTTGGTGCAGACCGCATCATCCTGTCGGCGAAGGTGTCTTCGGTGCAGGATCTCGTGTCGGTCTACACGATGCTGGCGGCGCGTTGCCGCTATGCGCTGCATCTGGGTCTTACAGAAGCCGGCATGGGCTCCAAGGGGATCGTTGCATCGAGCGCGGCGCTGGGCCTGCTGCTGCAGCAGGGGATCGGCGATACCATTCGCGTATCGCTGACGCCGGAGCCGAACGGCGATCGCACGTTGGAAGTGCAGGTTGCGCAGGAGATCCTGCAGACGATGGGCTTCCGGGCCTTCGTGCCCGTGGTGGCGGCGTGTCCGGGCTGCGGGCGCACCACGTCGACCGTGTTCCAGGAGCTGGCGCGCGAAGTGCAGGACATGATCCGCGACCGTATGCCCGAATGGAAGACGCGCTATCCTGGCGTCGAGACCCTCAATCTGGCCGTAATGGGCTGCATTGTGAACGGACCCGGTGAATCCAAGCATGCCGACGTCGGCATCTCTTTGCCCGGTACGGGTGAATCGCCCGCAGCGCCGGTCTTTATCGACGGGCAGAAGGCGATGACGTTGCGCGGTCCCAACATCGCTGCGGAATTCCGGGCGATCGTGGAAGACTATATCGAGCGCAAATACGGCGTGCGGTCCCGCAGGGACGTCGCCGAATAGAGGCCGGGCCGCCGCGGGTGGTGCCAGGGCGCTTCTAACGACATCGGGAATCTCGCGCCGGATGAGGCGCTTTGCGCGTGGTGTTGGAACCGCGGCTTCACATGGCGCGTTGCGCGCATAAGAACTTCTGACGGGGAAAATCATGAGCAACAAACGAGCGATCTTCGCCGCCCTGGCGATCTTGTCTGTCGGCAGCCCGGCCGTTGCGGCCGACCTGTGGCAGCCGCAGCCGTCGATCAAGGACGAGGGCGTCTACGAGCAGCGTTCGCGCTGGCAGGGCTTCTATCTCGGCATCAACGGCGGCTATGCCTGGGGTGATACGAACAACGCGCCGTTCTACAACCAAGGCGTCTACGACGGCTCGCTGGGCGAGTTGAGCCCCGAGGGCGGGTTTGGCGGCGGTCAGATCGGCTATAACGCAGTGTTCGGACGACTGCTTGCGGGCGTCGAAGCGGACGTGCAGGCCGCGGACATCGGCGACAGCGCCGGCTTCGGCGCGGTTTCGACGAACATCGATTGGTTCGGCACGGTGCGCGGTCGTCTGGGCTTCGTTTCGGATCGCACGCTGATCTACGCGACGGCGGGCTATGCGTGGGCGGACGTGGAGTCGAGCTTCAACACGGCCGGGTTCGGCATCACCGAGAGCGATATGCTCGACGGCTACGTGCTGGGTGGCGGCATCGAATATGCGCTGACCGACAACTGGAGCGCCAAGATGGAATATCAGTACGTCGATCTTGAAGATCGCCGTCTCGGCATCGCGGGCGACTCGACGCGTATCGATCCGGACTTCCACTCAGTGCGGGCCGGTCTCAACTATCGCTTCTAGAGAGCTTACGTATTGCGTGATACGGCGCCCGTGCAGCAATGCGCGGGCGCCATCGTTTCAACGGTCGCGCGTGGCGACGAATTCGGCGGCAGCAAGCAATGTCGTCGCTGATGCGCCGAAGGGTGCGAGCGCGTTGCGGCAGTCGGCCTGCAGTTCGGCGAGCACGTCGCGGCAGCGTTGTGGTCCCCACAAGTCGACCAGCGTCGCCTTGCCGAGCGCCTTGTCCTTGGCGACCGCTTTGCCGGTGATGGCGGGATCACCCTCCGCATCGAGCAGATCGTCGGCGATCTGGAATGCGTAGCCGAGCGCCGAGCCGTAGGCGCGGATGGCGCGTCTGGCATCTTCGTTTGCACGGCCGAGCACGGCACCCATTTCGCACGCGCAGGAGATGAGCGCGCCGGTCTTCATGGATTGCAGTTGGCGTATGTCTTCCGGCGTGGGGGGCGCGTTGTGGTCGAGTTTTTCCCAGGCCAGATCGAGGGCCTGGCCGCCAACCATACCGGCGGCGCCCGAGGCGCTAGCGAGCAAAAGAACAAGTTCGGAGCGGACGACCGGATCGGGATTGGTGGCAGGATCGGCGAGGATCTCGAAGGCCAAGGTTAACAGTCCGTCCCCGGCGAGAACGGCTGTCCACTCGTCGAAAGCCTTCCAGACGGTCGGCCGGCCACGGCGTATTTCGTCGTTATCCATGGCCGGCAGGTCGTCGTGCGCCAGGGAGTAGCAGTGGATGCATTCGACAGCCGAGGCCGTGGCCAGGGCGTCTTCCGCTGCAACGTTGAAAAGCTTGGCAGTTTCCAGGACGAGCAAGGGCCGGAGCCGCTTGCCTCCGCCCAGCAACGCGTGACGCATCGCATCGCGGAGACGCGCGGGGCTCGCGGCAGCGGGGCCCGCCACGAAAAGGTTTGCTAACCGTGCGTCAATCTGTTCCGCTCGCGCCGCCAGGGTTTGCGCAAAGGTCATGAAGGCGTCCCTGCTCCTGTGAATTCCGCCGTCATCCCGCCTGGATGGCAGCGGACAAGCGCGCATGGTTCGCCGGGGTACGGCTCAGCGCGAAAAGTTTCAGGCCGCGGATATAGCACTCGTGACGCAGAAGGACAGCGAAGACGATCGGGACGGCGAGAGAGCCGAGAAGGCGCTCGCCGTGGAAAGCGCGGAAGCCGAGCACACGCCGCAACGGGCGGAGCCGGCCGTCGTCGCGAGGCGGGCGATCCCAGTTCAAGAGACGGCGGCCGCTGAGCCGGATTTCACGATCAGCGCGAGCGACGTCCCGGCTGCGGAGACGTTCGGGGACGAGCGTTCCGGCGCCAGGGATCAATCCCCCGAAACTGTGGTCGAAGAGGCTGAGCCGGAAGCGCAGCTCGATGAAATCGCGCCTGAGCCGGAGCGGACTCCGGTCGGCGGGCCGTTGGTGGCCTTGTGGGAGAATGCGTACGATCAGCATGCTGCTCCCGTCGTTTCCCTGCCAACGCCACAGGAAGGTGCAGGTGCGCAGGAGCCGGACGCCGAAGACAGAGGCTTGGCAGTTTCTGAAGTGCCCGAACCACAGGCCGCAGAGGGCTTGCCGGAGGTCGCGCGCCGGTCTTGGGTCCACCCGCCGCCGTTGTCTGAGACGCCGGCCTG
>JAKAXS010000121.1 GCA_021816505.1 Pseudomonadota bacterium | reverse complement strand
CCGCCGCAGCTGCACGATAACGATCGCGGCCAGAATAGCGGCCGCGCCGACGAGTGCAGCTTGCGTCATGCGCTCGTTCAACACCAGCCAGCCGGCGAACGAGGCGAACAGCGTCTCGGTCGAGGCGATGATGGCCGCTTCGGCGGGCGACGTGACGCGCAGCGCCCATGTGAACAGCGTGAACGTCAGCGCGCTCGACAAGATGCCGACAAACAGAATATCGCCCGACGCGGCCAAAAGACTTGCAAGCGTCACCGTCTCGAACAGCGCCGCTCCGGCGAGACCAAGCGCGCCGACGACGACGAACTGCAGCGCCGTGAACAGCACGGGCCGCTCGAAACGAGCCCCGCCGGCAACAATGAGGACGTGCGCCGACCAGAAAACGGCCGACAAGGCGACCAACCCCTCACCGTGCTGGAAGCCGCCGAACCCATCGCCCGTGCCCCCGCCAAGCAGCCACGTCCCAACAAACGACAGTGCCGCGGCCAGCCAGATGGTCGGAGCGAGCGCGCGGCCGGAGACCAGAAAACTCAGGAACGGCGTGATGACGACATAGAGCGCCGTGAGGAAGCTTGCGTTGGTGACGGACGCCGTCTTGAGCCCTTCCTGCTGCAGCAGCGCGGCAGCGAGAAAAGCCAACCCCGCAATCGCACTGAGTGCCGCGATGCGCCGCGTCCCTGCTACGGATGGCTGCGTCCGTGCGCGCCACCGATGCTCCAGCACCGCCAGCGGCAAGAGGACCGCTGCTGCCACGAAGCCCCGCGCGCCCACGAACGTCCATGGCCCGACATGCTCCATCGCGCCCTTCTGGAACAGAAACGCGAACCCCCAGATGGCGGCGCAGAACAGCAGGACGAGATCGGCGTGGATGCGTGTCATGGCGGGCAGACGTGTAAACGCTCAACTGCACGCTGGCAAAGTGGCCCTATCCCGCCTCGCGGAAGCTCTGGGCCGTCTGCAGGTCCACGCTCACCAGCTGCGAGATGCCGCGCTCGGCCATGGTCACGCCGAACAGGCGGTCCATGTGGGTCATCGTCATGGGGTGGTGGGTGATGACGAGGAAGCGCGTGTCGGTCTCGTGCGCCATCTGCTCCATCAGCTTGCAGAAGCGGTCGACGTTGGCGTCGTCGAGCGGCGCGTCGACTTCGTCGAGAACACAGATCGGCGACGGGTTCGTCAGGAACACGGCGAAGATCAGCGACAGCGCCGTCAACGTCTGCTCGCCACCCGAGAGCAGCGACAGCGTCGCCGGTTTCTTGCCCGGCGGCTTGGCGATGATCTCCAGCCCGCCCTCCATCGGATCTTCGCTTTCGAGCATCTCCAGCCGCGCCTCGCCGCCGCCGAACAGCGACGTGAAGAGGCGTCCGAAGTGTCCGTTGACCTGCTCGAACGCTTCGGCGAGACGCTTCTTGCCTTCCTTGTTGAGCTGGCCGATGGCGCCGCGCAGCTTGGCGATCGCCTCTTCCACGTCGCGCCGCTCGGTGTCGAGCGTTTCGTGCTGCGTCTGCAGCACCGTCAATTCTTCGTCCGCCTGCAGGTTGACGCCGCCCAGCCGCTCACGGTCGGCCTTGAGACGCGTCAGCTGCCGGTCCGTCTCGGTCAACGGCGGCGGCGGCGTGTCGGGCTTCAGCTCGGCGAGCGACAGGCAATGCTCCGGCGCGACCTGGAACGCCTCGCGGATCTTCCGCGCCTCTTCCTGGCGGCGGCCGCGTGCCGCTTCCAGCTTCGCTTCGATGCGTGCCTTGCCCTCGCGCGCTTCGCCCACCTGCCCCTGAGCCAGACGCAGCGCCTGCGTGACGGCGCGCAACGCCGCATCGGCCTGCGCCAGTTCGTCGGCCGCCGTGCGGCGATCACGTTCGGAGCTTTCCAGGCTCGACAGCAGCTTCTGGCGCTTTTCGTCGATCAGCGCCGGAAGATCCGCCATGCCTTCCAGTTCTTCCAGCGCCGCTTCCAGCCGCTCGCGCAGCGTCGCGATCTGCTGCTCGGCACCGGCGGATCGTGTCGTCCAGCGATCGCGCTCGTTCGTCAGCGCGCGGTGCCGCTGCGCGCGCATGGCCCGGTCGCGCTCCAGTGCGGCCAGATGCGTCTTGGCCTCGGCCAGTGCGTTGCGCGCCGTCGCGGAGGAAGACTGCGCCTCGGCCAGCTGCGGCTCGAAGTTGTCGGCTTCCGCCAGCAGCGACAGCGCCGTGTCGATCTCCTCGAAGCGCCCGTTGGCGTCGATCAGTTCGTCTTCGGCGACGCTCTTGGCCTCGGCGATGGCGGCCATGCGCGTCTCGGTCTCGCGCGCCGAACGCTCGATGTTGGTCAACTCATCGCGGGTGGCGGTGAGCCTGAGCTGCGTCTCGCGCCACAGCGTACGCAGCTGCTTCTCCGCAGCCTCGGCCGCAGCCATCTGCTCGGCCGCGTGCGCCTCGGCGTCGGTGAGCAGATCGGCCTCCTCGGCCGCTTGCCGCTCGCGCGTCGCAAGATCGGTCAGGCGATTGCGCTCCGCGATGCGCTGTGCCGCGGGCGTCACGCCGTGGGCTGCCGCCGCAAACCCATCCCAGCGCCACAGGTCGCCCTCGCGTGAGACGAGCCGCTGACCGGCCTTCAGGTGCGGCTGCAGCCGCGCGCCGTCTTCACGTTCGACGATACCGATTTGGCGCAGCCGGCGCTGCAGCTCCGGCGGTGCCTTGACGTAGTGGTTCAGCGGCTCGACGTCCTGCGGCAACGCTCCGTCGGCGGAGGCCGGCTCGATCAACCGCCAGTGCACCGAGGCATCGTCGCTGACCGGCGCCTCCAGGTCGTCGCCCAACGCCGCGCCGAGCGCTGCCTCGTAGCCGAGCGAGACCTGCAAGCCCTCCGCAATCGGCGGCAAGCCCTCGGCATTGCCGGCCATCAGCAGCTTGGCGAGCGTCTCGCGTTCCGTCCGCAGCTCACTGGCGCGCAGCTGTGCCTTGTTCGCCTGTTCGCGCTTCACTGTGACGGCGGCAACGAGGTCGCGCACCTTCTCCTCGGCGGCTTCGGCAAGCTGCTCGATTTCGGCGATTTCGCGGGCCAGCTTCTGCCCCGCCTCGGCCGTCGAACTGAGCTTCTCCGCGTCCGGCGCGCGCGCCGCCGTGTCGCGCAGCTGCTGCGCCAACGCCGTCAACTGCCGCTCGACCTTGGCGACCGCCGCACTCCGCTCGGAACGCTGCGTATCGAGGCTCTGGCGTTGCGCGCGGAACTCGGCCGCACGGTGCGTAATGGCGAGCAGATCTGCCTCGGCCGTGCTTTGCGCGGCATTGGCAAAGTCCACCGCAGTGCGCGCGGCCTCCTGCTGTTCGTCAGCACCGGCTTCGGCCGCCGCGATCGTTTCCAGCTCGGCAGCCGCGGATTGCAGCAATTCGCGCGCTTCGCCGATCAGGCGTTCCTCGCGCGTGATGTCCTGCGTCAGGTGTTGCGCCCGCGACTGCAACTCGCGTTGGCGATCGAGTGCGCGCGCCGCCTCGCGCTCGAAGTTCTCCTGCTCGATTTTCAACCGGCCCAACGCCGCACCGCGCCGTGCCTCCTCCTCGCGCAGAGGCGGCAGAGCCTCGGCAAGTTCGGCCTCTTGGCGAATGGCTTTCGCTTCCGCTTCCGCGGCGATGCCGAGCCGGCCCAGCACCTCGGTCAGGTTGCGTTCTTCGCCGGTCACAAGGTCCTGCGCATCGACCCACAGCAGATAGTGATACAGCGCCTCCATGCGGCGGATCTCGCCGGAGATCTCCTTGTAGCGCCGGGCTTGCCGGGCTTGCCGCTTCAGGCTCTCGATCTGGCTGACGAGCTGGCCCATGATGTCGGTGAGCCGCCCGAGATTGCCTTCCGCCGCGTTGAGCCGCAGCTCCGCCTCATGCCGGCGCGAGTGCAGCCCGGCGACGCCGGCCGCGTCTTCCAGGATGCGCCGCCGCTGTTCCGGCTTGGCGTTGACGATTTCCGAGATCTGCCCCTGACGCACCAAAGCCGGCGAGCGCGCTCCGGTGGCCGCATCTTCGAACAGGATCTTCACGTCGCGCGCACGGGCCTCGCGGCCGTTGATGCGATACGCCGAGCCCGCCTCACGCTCGATACGCCGCGTGATCTCGATCACGTCATGGTCGTTGAACTCGGCAGGGGCCTGGCGTTCCTGGTTGTCCAGGAACATCGTCACCTCCGCGAAATTTCGCGCCGGCCGCAGATTGGTGCCGGAGAAGATCACGTCATCCATCGCGGCCGCGCGCATCGACTTGTGCGACGTCTCGCCCATGACCCAGCGCAGTGCTTCGAGCAGATTGGACTTGCCGCAGCCGTTGGGACCGACGACGCCCGTCAGCCCGCGCTCGATGACGAGATCGGTCGGCTCCACGAACGACTTGAAGCCAAGCAGGCGCAGGCGTGAAATCTTCATTCAAGTCTCATCCAGCTCGCGCGCACCCTTTGACCAGGCCAGCGCGTAGGTTGGGTCGAACCCCTTGCGAGGTCCAACAACACAACGAAAAACAAAAGCTGTCAGGCCGCGCGGCTCGCAACCCAACTACGCCACAACATCACGCGTCAGCGCTGCGCCGTAGCGGCCGGGCGCCCCGCGAGCAGCGGGTCGACCTCGGCCCGAATGTCGGCCATCGTCAGCGTCGACTTGATGCGCTTCTCCTGGATGAAGAAGTTCGGTGTGCCGATGATGCCGAGCTTGCGCCCGCGTTCCTTGATCGCTTTCAAGGCTTCGATGATGCTTTGATTCTGGCTGCAGGCGTCAAATTCCGCCCGCGTCATCCCCACCTGTTTTGCAACGGCGAAGATCGGGTCGAGGCGGACCTCCTGGCTGACCCAAGTGCTTTGCTGGTCGAAGAATTTTCCGATCAGCTCAACCTGCTTCTCGGGCTTGGCGCAGCGCATGATGATGGTCGCCATGCCGGACGTCCTGCCGATCGGAAATTCGCGGAGGATCAGGCGCACCTTGCCGGTGTCCAGATACTCGCGCTTGAACTCCGGATAGACCTCCTTGTGGAACTTCGCGCAGTGCGGACACGTCAGCGAGGTGAATTCCACCATCGTGACCGGCGCATCCGCGCGGCCGATGACGATCTCCGGCAGCGGACCCGGTTCCAGCACCTGCGCCAGCGTCGGCGCTTCGATCACCTGACGGCCACCCGTGTCGCGATCGCTAGGGTCTGAGAACGGATGCACCAGGCCGGAGCCGGATTGCGCGGTTTCCTCAGCGGTCTTCACCGCATCGGGAAACGCGCTGCCGTTCGATGCCGGTGTCGTCGATGCCGACGACAGGCCGCTCGACAATGACGTGGAGTCTGCCGAGCATGCGCCAAGAAACGCGAGAAGCCCGGCCGCCGTCAGCAGCCGGGCTTTGCGCCAGTTTCCGTCACGCGTGTCGGTCACGCCGTCTCCCTCAGCCGTTCGGCTTGCCTTCGGCCTCGGCGATCGCCTTATCGAACGAATCCATGTTCGGCGCGCCCTGCATGCGCTTGCCGTTCACGAAGAACGTCGGCGTCGCGCGTATGCCGTAGTCGCGCAGCGCGTGCTCGAAGTTGCCGTTGATCGTCTTCAGCAGCTTGTCGTCCGTCAGGCACTTGTTGAAGCTCTCTTCCGAAAAGCCCGCCTGCTTGGAAATTTCCAGCAGCTTCGGCAACGGGCTCTCCTTGGCGAAGGCCCACTGCTCCTGCGTCTTGAACAGCGCGTCCATCAGCGGATAGGCGCGGTCTGCGGGCAGGCAGCGCACCAGCATGGCGCCCGCCACCGCGCGGTCGTTGCCCGGGTGATCGCGCAGGATCAGACGGATCTTGCCGCTATCGATGTACTTGGACTTCAGTTCCGGCAGCACGTTCTTGTGGAACTGCGCGCAGTGACCGCACGACAGCGAGGCATACTCCACGATCGTCACCTTCGCATCCGCCGGCCCAAGCGAAATTTCCGGAAGACCGCCCGGGGGCTTCATCAGGTCCGCGACGGGAATCTCCGCCGGACCGTCCTGACGCTGCGCCAGCGCCGGCGAAAACACGGCAAGGGAAAGCGCGCCGGCCACAACCGCCATGCGCGTCATGCGGGATATCACGTCGTACACTTGATCACTCCTGGTCGTTTCTTCCGAGCTGTCGCACGGCTTGAATTCGTTGTCCGCCTAGCACGCCTAACGCCCTGAAATAAGGCAGATTGCGGCCCGTTTGCAACGCCTTTGAAGCCGGCTCATTTGCCCGCCAGCACCTTGTCGAAGGCGTCCATCGTCGCGCCGTCCTCGAGCCGTTTCCCGTCGATGAAAAACGTCGGCGTGGCGTTGATGCCGAACTTGTCGCCCGCGGCCGTGAAATTGCCGACCAGCTTCTCAAACAGCTTCTGGTCCTTGGTGCATGTCTCGAACGCCTCGGGCGTCATGCCGCCCGTCGTCGTGGCGTATTCTTTGAGCTTCGGCGTAGGGTCGCCCTCCGCGAAAGCCCATTCTTCCTGCTTATGGAACAGCTCGCTCAACAGCGGCATCGCTTTGTCCGGCGCCACGCACCGCGTCAGCATGTGCGCCACCAGCGCCCGCTCGCTCGTGGGAAATTCGCGTACGATGAGGCGCGCCGCCCCCGTATCGAGGTACTTCGACTTCAGGTCCGGCAGCACCTTGTTGTGAAAATTGGCGCAATGGCTGCACGACAGCGACGCGTACTCCACGATGGTGGTTTTCGCGTCCGGCTTGCCGATCACGATGTCGGGGATGTCGCCGTTGGCCTTCAGCAAGGCGTCGAGCGGCACTTCGGAGGGGCCCGAATCCGCCACTTCCTCGGCACCTTCGGTCGCCGCGGCCGCCGGCGGCTCGCCCGCTTTCGGCTCCTGCGCCGCACTCAACGACGCCCCGACCATCAGGACGGCGGCAAGTACGCCCACCACCGTGGCCATGACCGGCCAACGAATATTCAGCTCCACGCGACATCTCCCGCGTTTACAATGACATTTGAGCAGGATGTTGCGGCCCGCCGCTTCGGAGTCAAGTGACGTAGAATTTAGGTGGACCTAAGCCGTCTTGGCCCGGGCCATCAGGCCGGCTTCGAAGCGGGCCAAGGCTGCCGCCAGCGGGTCTTGTCCCGCCGCGGGTGCAGCCGAAACCGCACGGGGCCGCGCAGGCGCCACCGGGGTCCGCGCCGCGACCGGTGCCTGGAGGATGCGCAGCTCGGCGATGGCGCGGTAGCCGAAGTAGCTGTTGATGCGGTCGATGATCTGCGCCGTCTTGTATTCGACATCGAGGGCGCGGGCGGGGTCGACCCGCAGCACCAGCGTCGCGCCGGAACGCGGACCGCCCATGTCGGCCTCGCCGAAGGTCTCGACGCCGCGCGGCCACTTCACGCGCTCGGGCACGCAATAGTCGGCCAGTTGCGGGCCGGCGATCGTCGCCCAGTCGGTCAGCAGCGTAGCGGTCGAAAATCCGTACTTCTCGAACGCTTTCTGTGTCAGCTTCGGCACCCAGCTGCCAACGGCCTTGGCGGCGACATACTGAGACGCGCGCTGTGGCGGAATCCACGCGCCACCCGAAGGCCGGCGTGGCGTGACCGTCCGCGCTGCCATTCCGCGATTGCCTGTTAGCTTCGACACGCTAAACCTCAGCTTCAATTCCAATACACGTTGCTGGTGCTTACCAAGA
>JAKAXS010000120.1 GCA_021816505.1 Pseudomonadota bacterium | reverse complement strand
GCTGCAGAAGCCGCTGCCGAGGAAGCACCTGCTGCAGAAGCCGCTGCCGAGGAAGCACCTGCTGCAGAAGCCGCTGCCGAGGAAGCACCTGCTGCAGAAGCCGCTGCCGAGGAAGCACCTGCCGCTGAAGCCGCTGCCGAGGAAGCACCTGCTGCAGAAGCCGCTGCCGAGGAAGCACCTGCCGCTGAAGCTGCCGCCGAGGAAGCACCTGCTGCTGAAGCTGCCGCCGAGGAAGCACCTGCCGCTGAAGCCGCTGCCGAGGAAGCACCTGCCGCTGAAGCCGCTGCCGAGGAAGCGCCTGCCGTCGCTGAAGACGTCATCGAAGCCGTGCACGTTCCGGTGACGAACGGGGCCGTGGCGGAAGCGCATATCGCGCCGGCCGAATAGCACGCCAACAATTCACGCCAACATCGAGGGCCAGGGCGCAAGCTCTGGCCCTTCGCTTATGTGGACGACCGCTGTTGGACGTGTGCGCCGGTGACGAGCCACTGCGGGTTGAACCAGCGGTCGGCGGGCCCGTCGTACGGCAAACGGTTGATGTCCCAGTGCCGGATGTACTTTGCGTAGACGTCCCACACCACGGGACCACCGCCGAGGAACACGACCCGGTCGGGAAAGCGCGACAGCGTCGCCTCCGGGTCCATCGAGGAGCGGAGCTCGACCAGCGTCATCTGACTGGCGAACGGCTCCGGCACGGCGCGGATCGTCGTCGGGCCAGCCATCAGGACGTGACCGCGCGTTTTCTCGAAGAAGTTCGCCACGTCGGCAACGAACTCCGGCCGGCGGTCTCCTTCCCACGGAAGATGGCCGTTCAGGCCCAACTGGCCGGATTGGCCGATGGCGATCATGGAGCGGACGTCGGGCATGGGGATCTCTGCGGGCTTTGAGGCTTGTTGCGCTTCGTATGCGTCAGTTTCGGCGGCCCGAGAAGTCCCGATTGAGCCACAGAGCCGACGTTCGCGAAAGTTGCATCTGCTTCCCGCAACTCCAGCGCCAGAACTGTGCTTGGCCAGACACTTCCCCACAGATCACCTGGAGAATCCCGGCTCAACCCGTTAAGAATCCATTGACGCCCATAAAGAACCATGAGATCCCATAGATGCCCGACCGCACCGGGCACGGGGACGTGGCTGAGGCGCTACGATCTCGAGAGAGGGCCGAGGTCGCATGCGACCGCCACGGACCCGCCCGGAGCGGCCGCGCAACAGGTTTTGGTTCAGTCGTGTGATCGAGCGTCGGGAGCGAATTTCGCTACAAAGGGATGGACCGCTTTGTCTCGACATATACGAACAAGATCGACGCCAAAGGCCGCGTCTCCATACCCGCGCCGTTCCGCGCCGTTCTCGAGCGCGACGGATACGCCGGTGGCATCTACTGCTACCCCTCGCTCGATGCTCCGGCACTCGATGCTGGCGGCGAAAGACTTGCGAAAAAAATCGACGGGCTTCTCGCGGGCCTGCCGGACTATTCGAACGAGCGGGACGAACTCTCTGTCGCGCTCTACGGCGACGTCCAGATTCTTTCCATCGATGGGGACGGGCGCATCGTCCTTCCTGAAGGCCTTCGCCAGCACGCCGATCTTCAAGGCTCGGTCACTTTTGTCGGCCTTGGCGACAAGTTTCAGATGTGGGAGCCCGGACGCTTCGAAGAGCGTCGCGGAGCTGCTCGCGCAAAAGTTCAAGACCACCGCAAATTGTTTGCAGCGGGGAGCGGCCGTCTCGGTGGAGACGGCGACGAGGGAGCACGGGAATGAAGCGGTCTCGTCGGACGGGAGAGGGGCCCGTTCGACCGCCTTCGGGCGGGCCGCACATTCCCGTGCTCGTCTCGGAGGTTCTCGGCGCTCTCTTTCCTGACCCGGCTTCGCCGGCAGGTTTTCCAGAGCCACCCGGCGGCACGCCACAGACGATCATCGACGGCACGTTCGGCGCGGGTGGGTACACTCGCGCCATTCTCGCGTTGCCTGACGTCAACGTGGTCGCGATCGACCGCGATCCGACCGCCATCGAAGCGGGCCAGGCGGTGGTGCGCGAGTTCGACCCGCGCCTGACGCTGCTGCCCGGCCAGTTCGGCGACCTCGACGAGCTGGCGCGCGCGGCGGGGCATCAAAGCGTGGACGGCGTGGTTCTCGACATCGGCGTTTCGTCGATGCAGCTGGATCAGGCCGAGCGCGGGTTCTCGTTCCAGAATGACGGCCCACTCGACATGCGCATGTCGCGCGAGGGGCCGTCCGCGGCGGATGTCGTCAACACGATGGACGAGGAAGACCTCGCCAACGTCCTCTACGAGCTGGGCGAGGAGCGAAAATCGCGGTCCGTGGCGCGCGCCATCGTCAAGCGCCGCGAGGAGCAGCCATTCAGCCGCACGCGCGAGCTGGCGGATGTGGTCGGGCGCGCCGTGGGCGGCCGCAAGGACGATGGCCGCAACCCCGCCACGCGCACGTTTCAGGCACTGCGCATCTACGTCAACGACGAGTTGGGCGAGCTGACGCGCGCGCTCGATGCGGCCGAACGCATCCTGAAGCCCGGAGGACGCCTCGTCGTCGTCACCTTCCACTCGCTGGAGGACCGCATCGTGAAGCGGTTCTTTGCCGAGCGGTCCGGCAAGAACGAGGGCACGTCGCGCCACCTGCCGCAAACGAATCGCGACGCACCGGCAGAAAGTTTCCGAATTCTTAACCTTCGGCCGTTAACACCTGAGAAGGGTGAATTGGATCTGAACCCGCGTGCGAGATCGGCGCGGCTGAGATCAGGGGTTCGTACTGAAGCCCCGTCTTGGCTGAGAGACTGAGTTAGCAAGCGGTAACTTAGGCACTCTTTCACCTTAGTTTTTTGTATGCGGGTGTGCCGATGCGTTTCATTACAACCACGTCCATCTTCCTGGCGTTGTCGAGCGCGTTTCTGCTCTACGGCCTCAACTACGATACCCGGCAGCTGGAGGCTCGCGTGGCCCAAGAGGAACTCGCTGTCGCCAAGGCGCGCAGCGACATCGCCGTGCTGAAGGCCGAGCGGGCCTATCTGACGCGACCTGAGCGTATCGAGCCGCTGGCACGAGCGCAGGGCCTTGCCGCTGCGACCGACAAGCAGTTCGCACGCGACATTCCGATGATCGTCGGCTCCGTCAGCAAATAGGCCGAGGGCGACAATGCGCCGACAGCCAGCAAAACCTCGCGCGACCGCTGCGGTTGACGAAGTGGGGCTGCGGCTGCGCGCGATCGCCGTAACGGGCGCGGTCAGCCTGGCGTTCCTGGCCGTCGGTGCGCAGCTGGTACGGCTGGCTGCCGTGAACAGCGGCGTGATCTTGCAGTCCAACATCAGCGAGCCCGTCGCGCAGAGTTTCTCGCGACCGGATCTCGTCGACCGCAACGGCCGTCTGTTCGCCACCGACGTCGAGAACCCGTCGCTGTTCGCCGACCCTGCCGTGATCATCGATCGCGACGAGGTCGTCGAAAAGCTGACGAAAATTCTGCCCGAACTGAACGGCCGCGATCTGCGGCGCGATCTGTCCGACCGCAGCAAGCGCTTCGTTTGGATCAAGCGTCAGATTGCCCCGCAGCTGGCCCAACGCATTCACGATCTCGGACTGCCCGGCCTTGCCTTCCGCACGGAGCTGAAGCGCGCCTATCCTCTCGCGCGGCTTGCCGGGCACGTGCTGGGCGCGGTCAACGTCGACAACAGGGGCGTGTCCGGAATGGAGCGCTATCTCGACGACAGCGCATCCGTCGAAGCCGTGCACGGCGCTACCCTGTCGGAGCGCGCGCCCGTCCGGCTGTCGCTCGACGTGGGCGTGCAGCACAGCCTGGTGGAAGAACTGCAGGACGCGACGAAGCGCTACAAGGCGGAGAGCGCGACGGGCGTCGTCATGGACGTCAACACCGGGGAGGTGCTGGCGTCCGCGTCGCTTCCAGAGCCCGATCCGCGGCTGGGCAGCGCGGCGGACACGCAGCAGACCGACCGCATCACCGGCGGCACCTACGAGCTTGGCTCGATCTTCAAGGTGCTGACGGTCGCGCAATCGCTCGACGCGGGCCTGTCGACGCTGGATACGATCTACGACGTGCGCCAGCCGCTGGTGGAGGGTCGCTTCACGATCAAGGATCTGCATCCGCTCGGCCGCCCTGCCAGCGTGCGCGACATCTTCCTGCACTCCTCCAACGTGGGCGCGGCGATGATCGCGCTGAAGTCCGGCGGCGAGCAGCAGAAGGCATTCCTGGGCAAACTGGGGCTGCTGGACCAGGGGCGCACGCAGGCCGGTCCCATCGCCATGCCGCAGGTACCCAAGCGGTGGGAACGCATCGAGCAGATCACGATCGCCTACGGCCACGGGCTCGCCGTCGCGCCGTTGCAGTTCGCGGCAGCCGCCGCCGCACTCGTGAACGGCGGCGAGCTGGTGAAGCCGACGTTTCTGCGCGGCCACGGCGACGGCGCGAAGACACGCGTGGTCAGCGCGGAGACGAGCCGGCAGATCGGCGATCTGATGCGGCTGAACGTGACGGACCCGGCCGGCACGGGAAAGCGCGCCGACGTGCCGGGCTACCGCGTGGGCGGCAAGACCGGCACCGCCGAGATGGCGGCCGCCGGTGGCTATGCAAAGAAGTCGGTGATTTCCAGCTTCGTCGCCGCCTTCCCGATGGAGAAGCCGCAGTACGTCGTCATGGTGATGATCTTCAAGCCGCAGGGCACGGACGAGACCCGCAACGAAATCACCGCCGGCCACAACGCCGCGCCGACCGCCGGCCGCATCATCGCCCGCGTCGCGCCGCTGCTGGGCGTCATGCCGGAGCCGGTGCAGGCTGCGTCGGGCGCCACCCAGGCGACGATTGCGACGCCGAATTGACGCCTGAAGTCGTCGCGACCAATCCACTCTTGGTCCAGTATTGGGCGGTGCCGTATGCGCTTGCCGGGTGTGCGGTTGGGAGGCTATTCAGCGCGCATGAAACTTTCCCAGATTTTAGGTGCTGAGGTCGCCGCGCCGGCAGGGGCTGAAGCGATCGAAATCACCTCGATCACCCCTGACAGCCGGGCCGTGCAGCCGGGGGCGTTGTTCGCGGCGCTGGCTGGCGCCAAGGCCGACGGTGGCCGGTTCGTGGCCGATGCCGTGGCCAAGGGGGCCGTCGCGGTGCTGGCGGCGAAAGATGCCTCTTTGCCGGACGTCGGCGTCCCTGTCATACGCGCTGCAGAACCACGGCGTGCGCTCGCGCTGATGGCGGCTCGCTTCTATGGCGCGCAGCCGGAGATCGCCGTTGCCGTGACAGGCACCAGCGGCAAGACGTCGGTGGCGGAATTCACGCGGCAGATCTTCGCGCACCTGGGGCGCAAGGCGGCTTCGGTCGGGACGATCGGTATCGTGAAGCCGGACGGTGACGTCTACGGATCGCTGACGACGCCCGATCCCGTCACGCTGCACAAGACGCTGGCCGAACTCGCGCATGAAGGCGTGACGCACCTGGCGTTCGAAGCGTCTTCGCACGGGCTCGATCAGCATCGTCTCGACGGCGTGAAGCTGACGGCGGCAGGGTTCACGAACCTCGGACGCGATCACCTCGACTATCATCCGACTGTCGAGCACTACCTGGATGCCAAGCTGCGGCTGTTCCGCGATTTGCTTCAAGCGGGACAGACGGCCGTGGTCAATGTCGACGACGCCTATGCGGGACCGGTCGTCCAGGCGGCTCGCGATCGTGGCTTGAAGGTTGCGACCGTAGGCCGGGATGGCGACACGTTGAAGCTCGTCAACGTGACGCTGGACGGCTTCGCGCAGCGTCTTGCCATTCAGCACGCAGGCAAACCGTACGAGGTGCGGTTGCCGCTGCTCGGAACGTACCAAGCGTCGAATGCACTCGTGGCTGCTGGCCTGGCGATCGCGGCCGGGGAAGACGCGGCAGAAGTGATCGCATCGCTTGCGCACATCGCGGGCGTCAGAGGCCGGCTCGATATCGTCGGCGAGGCGCGCGGCGGATTGGCTGCCGTCGACTACGCCCACAAGCCCGAGGCGCTCGCCGCCGTACTCGACGCGCTGCGGCCGTTTGCGCGCGGCAAGCTGATCTGCGTGTTCGGCTGCGGCGGAGACCGGGATCGCGGCAAGCGGCCGATCATGGGCCAGATCGCGGCGGAAAAAGCCGACGTCGTGATCGTGACGGACGACAACCCGCGCACCGAGCAGCCGGCGGCCATCCGCGCGGAGATCCTGGCCGCCGCGCCCGGCGCCCGCGAAATCGGCGACCGCGCCGAAGCCATAGAAGCCGCCGTCAACATGATGAGCGAGGGCGATGTTGTGGTCGTGGCCGGGAAGGGCCATGAAACGGGCCAGATCGTTGGTGACAGGGTGCTGCCGTTTTCCGATCACGAGGTGCTGGCGGCGGCCCTCGACAAGGTTCGCCAATGAAGAACGCGCTGTGGAGTTTCGATGAATTGGTGGCCGCCGCCGGGGGTGTGGCCGACGGCGCGCCGCAAAAACTGATCTCGGGTTTCTCGATCGACTCCCGCGGGCTTTCGCTGGGCGAGGTGTTCGTGGCGCTGAAGGATCAGCGTGACGGGCATGAGTTCGTGCCGGCTGCATTCGCGAACGGCGCGTCCGCCGCGCTGGTATCGAACGACTACAAGCGACAGGCCGGCGACGGCGCGCTGATCCGGGTCGCCGACACGTTGCGCGGGCTGGAAGCTATCGGGCGGGCTGCGCGGGCGCGCCTGTCGCCGGACGCGCGCGTGATCGCGGTGACGGGAAGCGCCGGCAAGACCGGGACGAAGGAGATGCTGCGCGCGTGCCTGTCGCCGCTCGGCACGACGCATTCGTCCGACAAGTCGTTCAACAACCACTGGGGCGTGCCGCTGACGCTGGCGCGCATGCCCGCCGCGACCCGCTTCGGCGTGTTCGAGATCGGCATGAACCACTCCGGCGAGATCACCCCGCTGTCGCAGATGGTGCGGCCGCACGTGGCGATCATCACCACGGTAGAAGCCGTGCATCTGGCGCAGTTCGCATCCGTCACGGAAATCGCCGAGGCAAAGGCTGAAATCTTCGCCGGCGTCGAGCCGGGCGGCGTCGCGGTGCTCAATCGCGACAATCCGCATTTCGACCTGCTGGCGCGGCGTGCCCAAGAGCGCGGCGCGCGGATCTCCTCGTTCGGACATCACGCCGAGGCTGATGTCCGCTGCACCTCGCTCCGGCTCGAAGCCGATGGATCCGACGTCACGGCTCAGGCGTCTGGGCAGGAGATCAGCTACCGCGTCGCCATCCCCGGGGCGCATATCGCCCAGAATTCATTGGCTGTTTTGGCCGCCGTCGGCGCAGCCGGTGCCGATGCGGCAGAGGCAATCCAGGCGCTCGGAGCCGTCACGCCACCCGCCGGCCGCGGCACGCGAACCGAACTGACATCCGCCGGCGGCCGCATTCTTCTGATCGACGAGAGCTACAATGCCAATCCGGCTTCGATGCGGGCGGCACTCGCCGTGCTCGGTACGGTGCCGCGAGCCCAGTATTCACGGCGCATTGCGGTGCTGGGGGACATGCTGGAGCTGGGCGCGGAAGGCCCGGCACTGCACGCGGACATGAAGGAAGCGGTTGACGCGGCCGGGGCCGATCTGGTCTTTGCCTGTGGGCCGCTTATGGAGCATCTGTACCACGCGCTGCCGGAGGCGCGGCGGGGCGCCTGGGCGGCGTAGTCCTCAGGCATCGGAGCGAAACTGCTGGGCGCCGTCATCGCGGGCGACGCGGTGATGATCAAGGG
>JAKAXS010000119.1 GCA_021816505.1 Pseudomonadota bacterium | reverse complement strand
CAGCGCTTCGTCAAGGACACGCCGTGGGCCCACATCGATCTGGCGGGTACCGCGATGGACGCGCCGCGCTCCGAGATCAATACGAGCTGGGGCTCCGGCTGGGGCGTCCGCTTGCTCGACCGTTTCGTGTCCGACAATCACGAGAAGGGCGAGAAGTAAGTTTGGCGGGTCGGCCGATCGCATATCGGCCGACCCGTATCATTTTGATACATCGCCAAGCCTCATGACTATTTTCCATAATATATATTATGCGAACGACGTGCGTCGGATTGTGCGGGCGCAAGCCGGCGCGGCGAGCCGGAATCCCGGACCAGCCTCCTCCGGTCAAAGCAAGACGTCCTCTGCCCTCTTGACGCCCGAGGCGACGATCGACGCGTAGAGCGCGCTGACGAAACCGGTCAACATGTTGACGCTGAGGAAGATGCCGAGCACGCGCGCGGCTTCGAGTGGAACGAAGACGCTGATCACGCGAACGACGAAATCGTCGAACGCCTGCTTCAACTGAAACACCAGTTCGCTCATCTGCGCGATGCTTGGCTGGGCCGGCAAGTCCCAGATCGTGCGCAGGCTGATGTCGCTGATCGACGGCTGCGCAATCGCATCGGCCCAGATGAGCACCGCGATCCCCGTCGAGAAGATCACGCCCAACGGCGCGGCCAGGCGAAAGTAACCCCAGCGTTCGGGTCGCGCGCCGAGGCTGTGAGCCAGCGACCGCAGCATCCACGCGCCGAAGTAAACCGACAAACCGAAGACGATCGCGACGAGCCAGAGCCGCTCGGTATCGGTTCCGGAAAAGGTGAGCACGGCGGCCACGCCGGCCAGCAGCGCCTTCGCGACGGACTCGCCTAATCCCACCATCCACGCAAACCAGAGCCGCGGCGCGCGGCCGGCCTCGAAGTAGAACGGAAACTCGAACGCGAGACGCGCATACTCGAGACGCAGGCCGACCAGGAACGCGAGAACGGCGGTGACGGCGGCAAAAATGAAAGGATGCAGAAACCCGAAATAGGCGACCGCCGCGACGGCTGCGATCTCGGCAGCCATGATCAGTCCGTTGAGGACAATGCGGATCAGCGCCATGCGTGGCCTGTCATTTACTCGCTCCCCCTTGCCAGGCTCCCTCAAGACTGGCTTGGCTACGGCCCGAACGGCCGCGCCGGCCTCCCCGGCTGCGGCGATGCTATCCGACTGGAGTGAACTCGTGAATACCGGCGACGATCGCAAGACCGTGGACGACCTCATCTCCGTCATGAAGGCGCTGCGCACACCCGTGACCGGTTGCCCCTGGGATCTGGAGCAGACCTTCGCGACCATCGCCCCCTACACGCTTGAAGAAGCCTATGAGGTCGCCGACGCCATCGCCCGCGAGGACATGCCGGATCTGAAGGAAGAGCTGGGCGATCTGCTGCTGCAGGTCGTCTATCACGCGCGCATGGCTGAGGAGCAAGGGTCGTTCGACTTCGGCGATGTGGCCCACGGCGTGACCGAGAAGATGATCCGCCGCCATCCCCACGTTTTCGGCAGCGCAGCCGAGCGGGCGGCAGGCGCCGAAAAAGGCTTCTGGGAGAAGATCAAATCAGGCGAGCGCGCGGCGAAGGCTGCGGAGCGCACGCGGCTGGGCTCCGGCACGACGTTGGACCAGCCCCCTTCCCTGCTCGACGACGTACCGGCAAACATGCCGGGCCTGACGCGCGCCCTGAAGCTGCAGGACAAGGCCGCCAAGGTCGGCTTCGACTGGCCGGCGCTGAGCAACGTATTCGACAAATTGCACGAAGAACTGACCGAGCTACAGGATGCGCTTGCCGCGGAGGCGACCTCTGCGGAACGCCAGGCTCACGTCGAGGAAGAATTCGGCGACCTGTTGTTC
The DNA here is from genome assembly GCA_021816505.1 of Pseudomonadota bacterium. Classification (GTDB taxonomy): domain Bacteria; phylum Pseudomonadota; class Alphaproteobacteria; order Rhizobiales; family Hyphomicrobiaceae; genus JAKAXS01. The sequence continues at coordinate 5,867 of JAKAXS010000119.1, read as the reverse complement.
GTCCTTGCGAACGTGGGCAGGCACCTCGCGATCGACCCAGAGAAGGCGCTTCGCGGCGCCAACCAGAAGTTCATCCGCCGCTTCCGCCACATCGAGCAACAGCTCGCCGCTCAGGGCCGCAGCCCATCGCAGTCGACGCTCGAAGAAATGGATGCGCTGTGGGACGAAGCCAAGCGGATCGAACGCGCGTAGGCGCGACCTACTTCGCCTCGATGTCGACGCCCGGTGCCTTGATGCTGACGCCCGGCTTCTGGCTGTCGTAGTAGAGGTAGCCAAGGCCGACGACGGCGACCAGCAGTACCAGAATGAGCAGTGATTTAGCGTCCATGCGTGCGTCTCCCCCAAAACAAGGCCCGCAGCATTCTGGCGTACGGGCCCTGCTAAACGCAGCAAGCGGGATTTGGTTCGATTGAGCATCTGGACGGGACGGGCACTTCAGCCCGTCCGCGTCGAAACACTTCAGAAGCGGCCCGTGAGTGTCACGCCCAACAGCCGCGAATCGCCCACCATGCCGTATGACGGGCTTAGCGTTCCTCCATCCACTCTGCTGACTGCCGTCAGGTAATTTTCGTCGAAGAGGTTCTTGGCAAACAGGGTGAGCGTGTACTGTTCCCACTCCCAGCCGACGCGTGCATCCACGACAGTGTAGGCATCGACGAGCTTCGATGGGCTATTGTCGACTGACAGGCCCGTGAAGTAGTCGGCGAGGTGACGTACGTTTGCGCCGGCAAACCATCCCGTGGAAGACCGATACATCGCGCCTGCCGAGATCGTGTAGGCCGGAGCCTCAGGATACTCGTTGCCGGCAAAGTCGTCGCCCCTTACGCGCAGTTCGTCAAACTCCGTCTGCGTCCAACCAAGCGCGGCGTACAATTGCAGCGGGCGAGTTGGCCGCCACCGGGCTTCTATTTCGGAGCCATATGAGTGGGAGCTACCGGCGTTCACGATCTCGGCATCAAAGAACCGGTCTAAGACCGCGACCTGATGATCGGTATAGTCGTAATAGAAGACGTTCGCGTTTAGATCGAACGTTTTGCCCCACCAAGACGAGCGATATGAGACCTCATAAGCATCGAGGAACTCCGGCTTGATCGACGCAAATATTGGATTGGCAGTACCTGCATCCAGCGTCAGCTGTTGGAATCCCGCGCGATAACCTCTGTTGTAGGTCACGCCGACAGTCTGATTGTCGGTGAGATCATAGGTCAGACCGAGCTTCGGCAGAAACTCATTGAAAACGTCCTTGGTCTTTCCGACGGTCGAAACATACACGGGCGGGAGCGGCGTATCGTCTGAGGGATCGAGCGGCGTGCCATTGTCGTCTGTCGCAACCAGGCTGAATTGAACGACCTGAGTGGAGTCCTCGACCGTGACGACCTCATCGCGAAGAAGCCGCCCTCCGGCAAGCAGTGACCACTTGTTCCAGCGATACCGGAGATCCGCGTAAACCGAAGCGCTGTCCGTTTCAGACCGGGTGCTGCCTGACAGGTATGGCACGAAGACATCGGGAAGGCCGGGAATGCCGAAGGCCTCTCCCACCCACTGTCGATTGACGGTCGAATTCGAGAAGTTGTCACGCTCGAAGTAGCCGTAGAAGAGCCCGACCACGCCTGAAAGGCCATTGCCCTCGTTGGCGAGCTCGAGACGAAGATCCTGGGTGAAATCCGTGCCGACGGTGTTGTCGCCATTGCGTGCGAGCTGTGCGCCCGCAGCCGTGTAGATCAGGGAGTCTGTTTCAGCGTAGGCCGTAACGCTGCGAACTGTCATGCCCGGACGGAATTCGTACGACAGATCGGCGATATAGTTATCTGCACGGCCTTCACGGAAATCCGTGTATTCCGCCGATGCGTTAAGTTTACGCTCCAAGAAATCAGGACCAAAGACGATCCCACTGCCGGGCCGATCATCCGTGCGTGAAACTGTGAATAGTGCGCTGAAACCGGGCAGGCTGTCGGGTTCAATCAGCAGTTTTCCGCGCAGCGAGTCGTACTTGTCCCAGCCCATTTGTTCATTGTCGGGATCCGCATAATCAATGTCCCTCATCTGCTCGGTGGCATAACCGGCGATACGGAACGCCGACTGCCCCGCTACGATCGGAGCATTGAGCACGAAGCCGCCCGACATGAGGTCATTGGTGCCTACCGTGCCTTCGACAACCGCACCGAGCTTGTAGGTGGGGTCGTTTGTCTTGATGTTGACTGCGCCACCCAAGGCATTGCGGCCTTGCAGGGTCGATTGCGGGCCGCGCAACACCTCCACCTGCTCCACGTCCCACAGCCCGCGCGCACCGCGACGCATCGCTTCCGCATTCTGGGTTGCACCATCGATTATGACGCTGATCAGCGGAACGCTCGAGATGTTCTGAAGCCCGTTCTGTCCTTCCGAATTCAGGCCGCGGATCGAGAAGCCAGCATTTGGGTCCTGCGTCGTCACCACGTTCGCGGTCTGCGCAATCGCTTCGTCCAGATCACGGATCTGCCTCTCGGCGATGTTCTGTCCGGTTACGACGCCGACGCTCGTCGTCGTGTCGCGCACGGTGCGCACCACTTTCTCGCCTTCGATGACCTGCTGTTCGAGCGCCTGCGAGGAGGCCGCCTCCGCTGCCTGAGCGGCGCCTGACGTCGCCGCGCGGGCCGGCGCGCTCTTGCGCAGCGTTGCCTTTTTGATGTTGCGCTTCGCCGGCGCCTCGACGGTCAATTCAGGCAATGCCACCGCGTCATCGGCTGCAGCACCAGTGCTTGCCTGCGGTACCGGCGCAGCGTCCTGTGCAGCCGCGTCGAACGACCAACCCGCAGCAAGTGCGATTGCAATTACCGATAGCGACGACCTGTACGTAACCACAATCACACTCCGTACCTGCGGCGCGGACCTGACCCGAGCCTCGATACGATAATTTATACTATGCAAGTCATGAATATGGTTGCGTCGAGGACACAGACGTGTGCGTCGGATCTGAACGGCAACGTCATCGCGTACGAGAATGCCGAGATCGGATGCCGGCCTATGCGGCCTTCCGCCCCTTGGCGGCAATCGCGGCCAGATCCGACGTCAACGCGCGCACGCCCTTGAGGCGCTTCTCCGGCAGATCCCAGTCGCCCTTGAAGACGATCTTGTGGTCGGCCTGAACCTTCGCGTTGCCGCGCGACTTCTGCATGAACTGCACGAGGCCCTCGGGATTGGCGAAGTTGTTCTTGTGGAACGTGACGACCGCGCCTTTCGGCCCGGCGTCGATACGCGCGATGCTGGCCAGGCGGCACAGCCCCTTGATCTCCATGACGTCGAGCAGATGCTCCACCTCGTCCGGCATCTCGCCAAAGCGATCGACCAGCTCCGCCGCGAACGCGTCGATGTCGGCGCGATCCTCCAGCGTCGAAAGCCGGCGATAGAGGCCGAGACGGATCTGCAGGTCCGTCACGTAGGCCTCCGGAATGAGCACAGACGTGCCGAGCGCGATTTCCGGGCTCCACTTGTCGGCCGTGTCGTCCAGGTCGCCGCCCTTCATCGCCGCCACCGCCTCTTCCAGCATCGACTGGTAAAGCTCGAAGCCGACTTCGCGGATGTGACCGGACTGCTCCTCGCCGAGCAGGTTGCCGGCGCCACGGATATCGAGATCGTGCGAGGCCAGCGAGAAGCCCGCACCGAGCGTGTCCAGCGACTGCAGCACTTTGAGCCGCTTCTCCGCACCTTCCGTCAGCGCCTTGCCGGGCGGCGTGGTGAAGTAGGCATACGCGCGCGTTTTCGAACGGCCGACGCGCCCGCGCAACTGATACAGCTGCGCCAGCCCGAACATGTCCGCGCGATGCACGATCAGCGTGTTGGCGTTCGGCACGTCGAGACCGGACTCCACGATCGCCGTCGACAGGAGAATGTCGTACTGCCCCTCGTAGAAGGCGGTCATCACGTCTTCCAGTTCGGTCGGCGTCAGCTGTCCGTGGGCGCGCGCCACCTTGAAGTCCGGAACGACCTCCTGCAGGAATTCGGCCACGTCGTCGAGATCCGACAGGCGCGGACACACATAGAACGTCTGGCCGCCGCGATAGCGCTCGCGCCGGAGCGCTTCCTTCAGGATGACCGGATCGAACGGCGAGATGTATGTCCGCACCGCGAGGCGATCGACCGGCGGTGTGGTGATCAGCGACAGTTCGCGCACGCCCGTAAGCGCCAGCTGCAACGTGCGCGGGATCGGCGTCGCCGAAAGCGTCAGCACATGCACGTCCTCGCGCAGCTGCTTCAGCCGTTCCTTGTGACCGACGCCGAAGTGCTGCTCTTCGTCGATGATCAGCAGCCCGAGGCGCGCGAACTGGATCTGCTTGCCGAGCAGCGCATGCGTGCCGATGACAATATCGATCTCGCCGGACTTCAAGCCTTCCTTGACGTCATTCAGGTCCTTCGTCGCGATCAGGCGCGACGCTTGCGCCACCTTGACGGGCAGCCCCTTGAAGCGCTCAGCGAATGTGCGGAAGTGCTGCCGGGCGAGCAACGTCGTCGGCACCACGACGGCCACCTGCAGACCGTTGAGCGCCGCCACGAACGCCGCGCGCAGCGCCACCTCCGTCTTGCCGAAGCCGACGTCGCCGCACACGAGACGGTCCATCGGGCGTCCGGAACCGAGATCCTCGATCACCGCATCGATGCTGCCGGCCTGATCTTCCGTTTCCTCGTAGGGGAAGCGCGCCACAAACTCGTCGTAGGCGCCCGCCGGCGGTGAAAGCGCCGGCGCCTCTTTCAGCTGACGCAGCGCCGCGATCTTGATCAGCTCCGACGCGATCTCGCGCAGCCGCTTCTTCAGCCGTGCCTTACGCGACTGCCAGGCCACTCCGCCCAGCTTGTCGAGTTGTGCATCACTCTCGTCCGCGCCGAAACGCGACAGCAGTTCGATGTTCTCGACCGGAAGGAACAGCTTGTCTCCGCCCGCGTAGATCAGCTCCAGACAATCGTGTGGCGCGCCCAGCGCGGTGATCGTCTGCAGACCGGCGAAGCGGCCGATGCCGTGATCGGCATGCACCACCAGATCGCCGACGGACAAGCTTGTCGCTTCGGTCAGCACATCAGCGGCACGCCGCGCCTTGCGCCGCGGGCGAACGAGGCGGTCGCCCAGGATGTCCTGCTCGCCGATCACCGCCAGCTCGGGCGTCTCGAAGCCTTGCTCCAGGCCCAGCACCGCGAGGCCCGTGACACCGGCAGGAAGTGCCAGCGCTTCGGGAAAATTCTCGATCTTCACGACGGCCTTCAGGCCGTGATCTCCAAGCAGCGACGCCAGCCGTTCGCGCGCGCCTGGCGTCCACGCCGCGACGACGACGCGACGCTTCGCATCATGCTGACGCTGGATGTGCGCCACCACGGCGTCGAACACGTTGGCGTCGACGTCGGCGCGCTCCGCCGCGAACGTACGCCCGCCGCGACCGTGCATGGCGCGCACGTGAGCCGCCTCCTGCTCCTCGAACGGCGTCAGCCGCACGACGGGATGCCCCTTGAGCGCCGCGCCCCACGAGCGGCCGTCCAGATACATGCGATCCGGTGGCACCGGCTTGTAGGGCGGCGCACCGAACGTCGACGTTTCAAGCGCCTCGGTGCGTGCCTCGTAGTGCTCGGTGATTTCGTCGAAGCGGCGCCGGATCGCCTCGTCCGACTGATAGTCGAAAGTCACGCGGGCGCCGGGCACGTAGTCGAACAGTGTCTCCAGTGTCTCGTGGAAAAACGGCAGCCAATGTTCTTGTCCGGGATGACGGCGGCCCGCGCTGACGGCCTCGTACAACGGATCGTCGCCCGTTGCGCCGCCGAACAGCTCCACGTAGCGTTTGCGGAATAGCGCCGTCGGTCCTTCGCCGAACGCCACTTCCGAGATCGGCATCAGCACGAGCTTCTGC
>JAKAXS010000118.1 GCA_021816505.1 Pseudomonadota bacterium | reverse complement strand
ACCCAACAATCTACGGCACCACCTGGAACATGTTGGGTCTCACAAGGGGGCTCGACCCAACCTACACCGCGTCGCCTAGGCTCACCCCCGTAGGTTGGGTCAAGCGCAGCGCGACCCAACAATCCACGGCACAACCCAGAACATGTTGGGTCTCACAAGGGGGCTCGACCCAACCTACGCGGCGTCGGCATTCGCCCGCTCCGCTAGCGACAGCGCCACATGGCGCCGCGGTCGAAGTGGAAATGATCGTGATGGGCCGCGTTGAAGTTGGGGCTCAGCGCGACGCGGAAGTAGCGGCAAGCGCGCGCATGCACCTCGTGCAGGAAGCGCGCTTCCGCCTTGCTGCCTCGCCAGTCGCCCTTCACTGAAATATAGCGGCCATCTTCCAGCGTGAAGCCGGCAATGTCCCACGCGTTGGCCGTGGCGTGCTGGCTGCGCACATCCACCCAGCGCTTGCTGCCGACGATGTTGCGGCAATCGTAGGTGCCCATGTCGCGAATCTTGGTGACGCGCTTGCCGAACATCTCCAGCGCAACCGGCTGCACCTCGTGCTTCACCCAGAGCGCTGCGGCGACAGCCATTTCGCAGGTGATCGGGTTCAATCCAATGTCCGCGCCACCTGCGCTGGATATGCGCACGCCGTTGGCCCAGCCGCAGCCGTCCTTATAGGGGCGCGGCGAGATCGGACTGGCAACGGCGTTCGGCGCGCTCAGCACGGCATGACATAGCGGAGCGTCGTGACGAAGCGTGGCGAGGCGCGCGTCCAGAAACCACGAGGAGGGCTCGTCCAGCGACAGCGGACTGAACGGAGAGAGCCGCTGCGGCACGAAACCGAACCAGAAGGCAGCGACGACGACGAGCGAGACGAGCAGCAGCAAGACCACCCTCGTCACGGCACGGCCGGTCTTGCGCATGTCCTGCTCCCCCAAGTTCCCCTGGGTTCTCGTATACGAGCAGGTTCAGCGCATTCCAAGTGCCGTGAACTCGGTCAGAAGTCCGAGACGATGCCGCCCTTTTCCCAGTCGCCATACCGAGCGGGATCAAGGCCTTCGCGGCCACCTACTTCGCGCGGACGCGACGCCGCCTCCGCTTCCGCCTTCGCGCGCCTGGCTTCGGCTTCGGTCAGTGCACGTTGCGCGGCGGGGCTGAGCGGACGCTCCGGGGTATCGCTATGGTTTTCCTCAGACAACGCAGGCTTCCTCAGTCATCGGCTCTCTAGTTTCGTCGCCAAGGGTTCCCATATAGCATGGCGTAATATTGGCCGATAAGGGAGCTGGAGGCCCTGCCATGCCGATGAACTATGCCAAGACCGCCCTGCTGCTTGCCGCGCTGACCGGCATTTTCGTCGCCATGGGCGCCGCCGTCGGCGGCCAGAACGGCATGGTGATCGCCTTCGTGGTCGCGCTCGTCATGAACATGGTGAGCCTGTGGAAGTCGGACACGATGGTGCTGAAGATGTTCGGCGCCCAACAGGTCGACGCGCAATCGGGCGGCGCTTACTACCGTATCGTCGAAGAGATGGCGGGGCGGGCGGAGCTGCCGATGCCGCGCGTCTACATCATGCACAACGCACAGCCCAATGCGTTCGCCACAGGCCGCAGCCCTTCCAACGCCGCCGTGGCGGCATCGACCGGATTGATCGAGACGCTGACCAACGAGGAACTGGCCGGGGTGATGGCGCATGAGCTGGCGCACATCAAGAACCGCGACACACTGACGATGGCCGTGGCCGCGACGATCGGTGGCGCCGTGTCGATGCTGGCGCAGTATCTGCAGTTCGGCATGCTCTTCGGTGGCCATCGCGATCAGAACGGCGGCGGCGGGATCGGCATGATCGGCTCGCTGGTGGCCATGATCGTGGCGCCGATGGCAGCGATGCTGGTGCAAATGGCGATCAGCCGCTCGCGCGAGTATCAGGCCGACCGCATGGGTGCGTTGATCTGCGGCAATCCGCGTTGGCTCTCCAGTGCGCTGACCAAGATTCACAACGCGGCGAAGCGCATTCCCAACGAGGATGCCGAAGCCGTCCCGGCCGCCGCGCACATGTTCATCATCAACCCGCTGACGGGGCAGGGGTTGGATAACCTGTTCTCGACGCATCCGAACACGGAGAACCGCATCGCACAGCTCGAAGCGCTCGAGCGGGAGCTGGCGGCAGCCGGCGCGCCGCTGAATGTGCCATTGGGCGGCTCCGTCGGTGGCCGCATCAGCGGTGGTGCGGGACAGGCGAGCCCATGGGGTGCGCAGGCGGAGCCTCCTGAAGCGCGCGGACCTTGGGGATAGGTCTGGCCAGTGGCGCTGAGGGCAAGTGATTAACGCTGGTTCCGATTGAGCGACGGCGGTCCGGTCTCTATACCGGCGGTCTTACAATCCCAGATCGGACCCCGCGTGAAAGAGACTTCCAACAAGCCGAAGCCGAATAGGCCGGGACCGCGTCGTGGCGGCCCGCGCCGGCCAGACGGCCGCAATGCCGAGACGTCCAAGGCGTCGCGCGCGCCCGCGACCGGGCTTGCCGCGCGCCAGCTGGCGGTCGTGCTGATCGCGGCCGTGATGAGCGAGCGTCGCGCTCTGGACGAGGCGCTGACGATGTCTCTCGCAAGCCGCAGCTTCACGGGCATGGAGCCTCGCGATCGTGCGTTCGCTCGACTGATCGCGGCGACGGTGTTGCGGCGGCACGGCGAATTGAATGCCATCGTTTCCTCGTTCATCGACAAACCGTTGCCGCAGAACCAAGGACGGTTGAACGCCATCCTGCTGTCGGCTGCTGCACAGCTTCTGCTGCTCGGCACCGCGCCGCACGCGGCGATCAGCCAAGCCGTCGACCAGTGCCGGCTCGATCGCGACGCGGGCCGCTTCGACAAATTGACCAACGCGGTCCTGCGCCGCGTCGCGGACCAGGGTCCAACGATGCTGGCACAGCTTGACGCGGCCGCACTGAACATACCGGGCTGGTTGCTGCAGCGCTGGCAGCGAACGTATGGAGATGTCGCAGCAAAAGAGATCGCACTCGCCAGCCTGCGCGAGGCACCGCTCGACCTATCCGTGAAGACCGCCGAAGCTGCCCAGAAACTGGACGGGCTGCAGTTGCCGACCGGCTCCGTTCGCCTGGCCGGGCATGGGCGGATCGAGGATCTGCCGGGATACGACGACGGAGACTGGTGGGTGCAGGACGCAGCCGCGGCGTTGCCGGCGCGGCTTCTGGGTGAGATCGCCAATCGCGACGTCGCCGATCTGTGCGCCGCCCCTGGCGGCAAGACGGCGGAGCTTGCCGCGGCAGGCGCACACGTGACGTCCGTCGACGTCTCGCAGCGGCGCTTGAAGCGCGTCGACGTGAACCTGGAGCGTCTCAAGCTTGAGGCGACTCTCGTCACGGCCGACGTGGCGACGTGGGCACCGGGCCGTACGTTCGACGCCGTCCTGCTCGATGCGCCCTGCACGGCGACCGGCACGATCCGCCGGCACCCCGACATTCTGCATTTGAAGCGCGATGACGACATCGCCGCGCTCGCCGCCATCCAGGCCGGGCTGATCGACAACGCGGCCAATCTCGTCAAGCCGGGCGGCACGCTGGTGTACTGCGTCTGCTCGCTGCAACCGGAGGAGGGCATCGACCAGGTGACCCGCTTCCTCTCGGCACACACGGATTTCCGGCGCGCGCCACTCGCGGAGGGGGAGGCGGCCATCGCGGCGGACTGGATTACCCCCGACGGCGATCTGAGGACACTACCGACGCACCTCGCCTTGGAAAAACCTGAGCTTTCGGGCATGGATGGGTTCTACGCCGCCCGGCTCGTCCGCAATCAATAAGTCCAAGGGCGCCGGACATGGGCGCCGGATAGGCCAAGTCATGCACAGACTTGCGCTTTTCGCCACCTTGTAACGGCGTTCGGGTGAAGGTACCCACGAACTCATGTCCCGTCTGAGCGTCTCAGAACGCATGCGCGTTGCCAGCCTCGCCGCCGATAAGTCGCGGCGGGCGGCGCTGTCGCGGCTGCTGTACTCGCCGCTGCTGCGCTGGCGCTACGGCTCACCCGTCGCCGATCAGTTGCTGATCGTGCCTCAGGATCTGCGTACGGCAGACCCCAGCTTCTGGCATGAGGTGGTGCTGGACCATTTCGGCCTGGCCGGCACGGTCGCCGCGCTCGACGGCAAATCCCCATTCGACGTGCGGGCGCCAAACCTCGCCTGGGCGCAGGCGCTGCACGGCTTCGGCTGGCTGCGGCACCTGGGTGCCTCCGGGCACGACGAGGCGAAGGCGATGGCATGCCGTCTTGCGGTCGACTGGGTGCATCGCAGCCATCGCGCCGACGCCAGCTTCACGTGGCTGCCGCAGGTGGCGGCGCGGCGCGTGATCTCGTGGATCTCGCATTCGAACGTGCTGCTCGACGGTGCGAACCAGAAAACTTACGACGTCATCGCCAACAGCCTTGGCGCGCAGTTGGTGCGGTTGTCCGCCGAATGGCGTTCGACACCTGGCGGCTATCCTCGCCTTCTGGTTCTGACGGCGTTGGTTCTGGCCGACCTTGCCATCGCCGGGCATGATCGCCGTCTGTCGGAGGCCGAGAAGGCGTTCGCGGCCGAGCTGAACCGCCAGATCCTTCCGGATGGCGGGCACATCAGTCGCAATCCGCGCATCCTCGTCGACCTGATGCTGGACCTGCTGCCGCTGCGGCAGTGCTTCGCCTCGCGCGGACGGCCGCTGCCACCCGGCATGACGGATGCGATGCAGCGGATGTTGACCATGCTGCGCTACCTGCGGCTAGGCGACGGCCGGCTTGTGCGCTTCAACGGAACGGGCGTTGCCGCATCAGCCGGGCTGGCCACCGTTCTGGCTTACGACGAGCGTCCGTTTGAGGCGCTGAAGGTGGCGGGATACACCAACTATGTGCGCATGGAGCGCGGCGATACGATCATCGTCGCCGATGCCGGTTCGCCGCCGCCGCTGGAGTATGCGGGCGAGGCTTATGCGGGATGCCTGGCGTTCGAGATGAGCATCGGGGCGAAGCTGCTGATGGTGAACGGTGGCGCCCCGGCGCCCGTCGACGCGGCCTGGCGCGCCGCCGCGCGCGCGACCGCAAGCCACAACACGCTGTGCCTGGCCGAGACGTCGTCATCACGGCTCGTGCGGCATCGGCGGCTGGAGACGCTGATCGGCTCGCCTCCGATCCGTGAGCCCAACAGCGTCGAGTACAAGACGAAGGAACGCGATGGCGGCATCGTGTTCGGTGCGCAGCATGACGGTTATGTGAAGCGTTTCGGCCTGAAGCACAGCCGTCGTATGTTCCTGTCAGCCTGCGGTACGCGCATCGAAGGAGCGGACCGGCTGAAGGATCCGTTCGGCACGCTGCGGCTCAATCACGATTTGCCTTTCTCCATCCATTTCCATCTTCATCCCGACGTGCTGTGCCAGCGGAGCGATGTACCGAACGTTGCCGAGATGACGTTGCGCAATGGCGAGGTCTGGACCTTCACGCTCACCGGCGCCACGCTGGCGATCGAGGAAGGAACGTTCTTCGCCGACAGCACGGGACCGACGCGCATCCTGCAGATCATCGCGCGCGGCACCACGAGCGGCAACACGCAGGTGGACTGGGTGATTGCCAAGTACGTGCCGCCTGAGGAGATCGCGCCCGAGGAGCCGAAAGCAGCCGAGCCGATGGCGACGACGCCGGAGGCACCGGCCGAGGAAACCGCTGCAATCGAAGCGGAAAAGCCGGCGCCCGACGACGTGGTGGAAGAGCCCGCTCCGGCAACGCCCGCGGATGACAAGGCCGAAACCGAGGAGCCTAAGGAACAGGCCGCGCCGGAAGACGTGCCTGCGGCTGTTCCGACAGAGGCCGAGGGCGATAAGGTCGAAACCGAAGACACCACGGATCAGGCGCCGCCGGAAGACAAGCCGGCGACTGAACCCGAGGTGGCCGAGAAAAAGGATGACGGCGAGGCGGTCCCCGCGGAAAAGACCGACGAGACCGAGACATCATCGAGCGAGACGAAGGACAAGACGTGACAGGCCCTGGTTTGCAAAAGATTACGCGTGCGCTGATTTCGGTTTCCGACAAGCAGGGACTGATCGACCTTGGGCGGGCGCTTGCCGCGCATGGCGTGGAGCTGCTTTCGACGGGCGGCACGGCCGGCACGCTCAAGGGCGCGGGGCTGACGGTGAAAGACGTCGCCGAGCACACCGGCTTTCCCGAGATGATGGATGGGCGGCTGAAGACGCTGCACCCCAAGGTGCACGGCGGCCTGCTCGCGGTTCGCGACAACGACGAACATCAGCGTGACGCGGCCGGCCACGGCATCGCGCCGATCGACCTGCTTGTGGTGAACCTCTATCCATTCGAGGCGACGGTCGCCAGCGGCGCGGATTGGGATGACTGCGTTGAGAACATCGACATTGGCGGGCCGGCGATGATCCGCGCTGCGGCGAAGAACCATTCCGGCGTTGCCGTGGTCGTCGATCCTTCCGATTACGATGGGCTGATTGCCGAGCTGACGGCGAACGCCGGCGCGACCACGCTAGGCTTCCGCAAGGCGCTTGCGGCCAAGGCCTTCGCGCGCACGGGTGCCTACGACGGCGCCATCGGTGCCTGGTTTGCCGAGGCGTTGAACGAGCAGAACCCAAAGTGGCGCTCGTTCGGCGGCACGCTGTCGTCGTCGCTTCGCTATGGCGAGAATCCGCACCAAAGCGCGGCGTTCTACGTGTCCGGCGACCGCCGGCCCGGCATCGCGACGGCCCAGCAGCTGCAGGGCAAGGAGCTGTCCTACAACAACCTCAACGATACGGACGCCGCCTACGAGCTGGTCGCCGAGTTCGCCGCCGCCGAAGCGCCGGCCGTCGCCATCATCAAGCACGCCAACCCGTGCGGCGTGGCGATCGGATCGTCTGTCGCTGACGCCTACGTCAAGGCGCTGCGCTGCGATCCGACCAGCGCATTCGGCGGCATCATCGCCATCAACCGCGAGATCGATGCGGCGGCGGCACACGAGATCACCAAGATCTTCACCGAAGTCGTCATTGCACCGGCCGCGAGCGAGGAAGCTCGTGCGATCTTCGCGGCCAAGAAGAACCTGCGGCTGCTCGTGGCCGGCGATCTGCCCGATCCGGCGGCGCCCGGCGTGCTGGTACGCTCGCTCGCCGGCGGGCTGCTGACGCAATCGCGCGACAACGCTTTGGTCGATGCCGCAGCGCTGAAGGTCGTCTCCAAGCGTCAGCCGACCGAAGCCGAGCGCGCGGATCTAATGTTCGCCTTCAAGGTTGCCAAGCACGTGAAGTCGAACGCCATCGTCTACGCGAAGGACGGCGCCACGGTCGGCGTCGGCGCCGGACAGATGAGCCGTATCGACAGCGCTCAAATCGCGGCGTGGAAGGCGGGCGAAGCGTCGCGCGCGGCCGGGCTCGACACGGTGCTGACGCAGGGTTCCGTGGTGGCATCGGACGCCTTCTTCCCGTTCGCCGACGGCTTGATCGCGGCCGCCGAGGCGGGCGTGACGGCCGTCATTCAGCCCGGCGGCTCGATGCGCGACGACGAGGTGATTGCCGAGGCCGACAAGCGCGGACTGGCGATGATCTTCACCGGCATGCGTCACTTCCGGCACTGACGCATGGCGGCCGCCACGCCCTCCGTACGGCTGCGCCCCGCCAGCAGAAAAGACTGGGACATGATCCGCGCGTGGCTTGCCTTGCCGGACGTGGAGGCCTGGTGGGGCCCGGCGACGGCGACGCAGGCCGAAGTGCAGATCGCCCTCA
>JAKAXS010000117.1 GCA_021816505.1 Pseudomonadota bacterium | reverse complement strand
GCATCATCGAAGCGGACGGGATCGCGGCGGGGTACGCGCACGCGGTGGATGCCACGCTGTGGGGCGCTGACCTTCCGCAGGATCTGGAAGCCGGAACCTGGGACCTGGACCTCTTCATCGCGCGGCGCGAACATCGCGGGCAGGGCGTCGGCGCGACCGCGCTGCGGCTGTTGAACGACGAAGTCTTCGCCTCGACGATGGCGCTCGCCGTCTGTGTTTTTCCCTCCGTGCGCAACGAGGCGGCCGTGCGGGCCTACGAAAAAGCCGGGTTCCGCTGGAAGCGCATTTGGGACGATCCGCTGATGGGACCCAGCTGGTTCATGATCGCCGATCGGCCGCGCGCGTGACCGCCTTGCCCACCTGACAATTCCCGTCCGGCACGGCGCAGCACATGTACCGGGCGGACCACGGAATATCCTTGCGCTAGCCCCCGCCACACCATACCTGTTTGGCTCCTTTCAGCGTTGCTCAGGTGACTGCCATGGCTTCCTTCCAGACCCTCATTCGCCGATTTGCCGCGTTGGCGATCGTCCTCGTCGCCCTGCCGCTCGCAGGCTGCGGCGTCAACAACATCCCGACCTACGAGAACGAGGCGAAGGCCAAGTGGTCGGAAGTGCTGAGCCAGTATCAGCGGCGGACGGATCTCATCCCCAACCTCGTCGAGACCGTGAAGGGCTTTGCCGAGCAGGAGAAGAGCGTGCTGACCGAAGTGATCGAAGCGCGCGCCAAGGCCACGCAGGTGCAGGCCAACATTCCGTCGGATGTGCTGACGAACCCGGACGCGATGAAGAACATCACGGACGCGCAGAACCAGTTGGGCGGTGCGCTCGGCCGGTTGCTCGTGACCATCGAGCGCTATCCGGACATCAAGTCGGGCCAGAACTTCCTGGCGCTGCAGTCGCAGCTGGAAGGCACAGAGAACCGCATCTCGGTGTCGCGCCGCGACTACATCGAAGCCGTTCGCGTTTACAACACCGAGCTGTCGACCATTCCCGGCCGCTGGTGGGCAACCTTCATGTATCCGCAGAACAAGCCGATGGCGACGTTCGACATCCCGGCGGAAAGCCAGAAGGCGCCGACGGTCGACTTCAAGAAGTAGTGCGAGACAAGGCGCGTCCGTCAATCGCGTTCGGACGCGCCGCCCTTCCATCGCCTCCACGCAACCGCGCGGGTTTGCCGTGACACAGCGTTTTGCCAAACACTCGGTCGAGGCCGGACGGCTATTGCGCGCGAGCTTGCTGCTTGCGTTGGTGTTGCTGTTCGGCTCGCTCAGCGTCGCGCAGGCCGCGCCGAAATTCCCCGAGCTTACCGGCCGCATCGTCGACAACGCCAATCTGCTGACGCCCGAAGACAAGGCCGCCATCGAGGCGGAACTCAAGGCGATCGAGGACAAGTCGACGGACCAGGTGGTGGTGGTGACGCTGCCCGATTTGGGCGGTTATGCCATCGACGACTATGGCTATCAGCTGGGCCGCCACTGGGGCATCGGCCAGAAGGGCAAGGATAACGGCGCGCTGCTGATCGTTGCGCCCAACGATCGCAAGGTGCGCATCGAATCCGGCCGCGGGCTCGAAGCCCATCTCACCGACGCGATGAGCCGCATCATCATCGAGAACGCCATACTGCCGAAGTTCCGGCGCGGCGACTTTTCGGGCGGCATTCGTGACGGTGTGCGCGATATCAAGGCGACGATCGAGGGTGATGCCGAGGCGGTGAAGGAGCGCTCGCGCGGCCGCGTCGGCGAACATCAGGAGACCGACTACACGGCGCTGATCATGCTGGCGCTGTGGATCGCCATCATCCTCTACGTCTTCTATCAGCAGCGGAAGTACGCCCAGCAAAACCCGCAGGCGGCCAATGCCAACCAGCGGCGCATGCGGCGCCGGGGCGGCGGCGGCCCGATCATCGTCATCCCGGGCGGCTCAGGCGACTGGGGCGGAGGGTGGTCCGGCGGCGGAGGTGGCTGGAGTGGCGGTGGCGGCGGCGACTTCGGAGGCGGCGGCGCCTCCGGGAGCTGGTGACATGCGATTGTATTCGATCCTGCGGCAGATGGCGAAACGGCAGAACGAGCGGCAGAAGCGGGACGACATGAAGGAGCGAACGCAGATGGCGCTGTTTACCGACGAGGAGGAGAAGCGCATTTCCGCGGCCATCGCTGCGGCGGAGCAGAAGACCTCGGGTGAAATCGTCGCCGTGGTGACGGCCGCTTCGGAAAGCTATTTCTACGTGCCGTTCATGTGGGGTGCGATCATCGCGCTGCTGGTGCCTTGGCCGCTGATCTATCTGACCTGGTGGCCGATGCACGCCGTCTATTTCGCGCAGCTCGCCACGTTCCTGATCCTGGTTCTGCTGTTGATGCCGCGTAGCGTGCGCACCGGCCTGGTGCCGCGGTCGATCAAGAAGTCCCACGCCCACCGCCGGGCGATGGAGCAGTTCTTGTCGCAGTCGCTGCACACCACGGCGGGGCGCACCGGCGTGCTGATCTTCGTGTCGGTGGCGGAACATCACGCCGAGGTGCTGGCCGACAGCGGCATCAATGCCAAGGTCCAGCAAGGGACGTGGCAGGCAATCGTCGACCATCTGACGGCCGATCTGGGCGACGGGCGCGCCGCGGATGGATTCGTGCACGCCATCGAAGCAGCCGGTGCACTGCTGGCGCAGCATTTTCCGCCTGGCAGTGCCGATCCGAACGAGCTGCCGGACCATCTGATCGTGCTGGATTAGGGCCGAACGCGCGGACGTTCGGCTGTCATTCCTCCGCGTGCTTCTCCATGCTAAGACCGGCAAGTTCAGAACGGGGTTCAGCATGAAGATCGACAGCGTCGGAGTGATCGGCGGCGGCGCCTGGGGCACGGCCCTGGCACAGACGCTGCGGCTTGCCGGACGCGACGTGCTGATCTGGGCGCGCGAAAGCGAAACCGTCGATGACATCAACGAACGGCACGTCAACCGCGTGTTCCTGCCGGGTGTGGAACTCGCCCCCGGTGTGCGCGCGACGACCAATCTCAGGGATCTGGCGTCCAGCGACGTGATCCTGCTCGTCGCGCCGGCACAGCACGTGCGTGGCGTCTGCACAGAGCTGCGCCCCCATCTGAAAGCCGACCAGCTCGTCGTCATGTGCGCCAAGGGCATCGAGCAGGCGAGCGGCAAGCTGATGGGCGAAGTCCTCAACGAGGCACTGCCGGACGCGCTGCAGGGCGTGCTCTCCGGTCCAAGCTTCGCCGCAGACGTGGCCCGCGGATTGCCGACGGCGCTGACGATCGCGTGCCGCAGCGAAGAGGCCGGCCGCGCCATGGCGGAGCGGCTCGGCTACCGGCAGCTGCGGCTCTACTGGACGAGCGATGTCGTGGGCGTTGAACTTGGCGGGGCGCTCAAGAACGTGCTGGCGATCGCGGCCGGGATCGTCGACGGCAAGGGCCTGGGCGCCAGCGCGCATGCCGCGCTCGTGGCACGCGGCTTTGCCGAGATGCGCCGTTTCGGCGAAGCGTTCGGCAGCCGGCCGGAGACGTTGCTCGGTCTCTCCGGCCTCGGCGATGTCATCCTCACGTGCGGCAGCCCGCAGTCACGCAACATGTCGCTGGGGCGTGCACTGGGAGAAGGACGTACGCTGCAGGACGTGATGGGCGCGCGCGTTGCGGTGACGGAGGGTGTCTATACGGCGGCTGCGGTCGTCAGGCTGGCGCGCGAGCGCGGCATCGAGATGCCCATCGCTGAGGCGGTCACGGCCGTTCTTGACGGTAACGTCAGCGTCGACGATGCGATCGCCGGCTTGATGCAGCGTCCATTCAAAGCTGAAGACTAAATTGTCGCGGCGCCACCGTGCTTTACGTTAACTTCGTCGCACGGTAGAGCCTTGTGCGCAGGGCCTAGACCTCACACCCTTTCGTCGAATTGCTGCACTGCTCCGTAAGATCGGTATTGCGCTTCGCGCGGGGTAGGGCATGGATTGGTGAAAGCGCCTGCGCTGCGGGCTGGCGCCACGAGCCGGCGCTAACCGGCCAAATGTACGCGCGTAATCAGCGCAGAGGGGAATGACGCGGCCGATGTCGAGTGCCGTCGATCTTAAGACGTATCTAGAACGCTGGGCCTTCAATGAGCCGGGGCGCGCCGACGTGGCCGATGTCGTCCTGCGGATGGCGCTTGCGGGCGGCGAGATCGCGCGCGTGGTCGGCATGGGTTCTCTTGCCGGGCCGCTGGGCGAGCCGACCGGCAAGAAGAACGGCGTGCATGTTCAAAAGCAGATCGACCTGATCTCCAATGGCCTCGTGCTGTCGGCACTGAAGGATGCGCCGCTCGCCGCCATCGCGTCCGAGGAACTCGAGACCTCGGTTACGGTCGATCGCTCGGCCTCGCTCATTCTCGCGGTGGACCCGCTGGACGGTTCAGCCAACATCGATACCAACGCCGCCGTAGGCACGATTTTCTCCGTCCTGCCCTCGGCGCCCGAACGCGCCAACGGCACCGACTGCCCGCGCTTTCTACAGCCCGGCTGCAATCAGCTCGCGGCCGGCATGTTCATCTACGGACCGCAGACGCTGTTTGCGCTGACGCTCGGCAACGGCACGGACATCTTCACATTCGATTGGGAACACAAGACGTTCGCCCTGTCGCATCCAGGCATCACCATCCCGCCGCGCACGCGCGAGTACGCCATCAACGCCTCGAACCATCGCCACTGGGACCAGCCGATCCGCACCTACGTCGACGACTGCCTGACCGGCCTCGACGGACCACGGCGCGAAGACTTCAACATGCGCTGGATCGGCTCGCCGGTCGCTGAGATCTCCCGCATCTTCTCGCGCGGCGGCATTTACCTCTATCCCGGCGACAAACGCCCCGGCTTCCAGAACGGCCGCATGCGATTGTTGTATGAGGCCAACCCCATCGCGTTTCTGGTAGAGCAGGCGGGCGGCAGCGCCTCGACGGGGATGGAGCGTATTCTTAATCTTATTCCGGAAAGCTTGCATCAGCGCGTGCCTCTCGTCGTTGGATCGCGGCTGGAGGTCGACTACGTTGTGCGCCTCCACCACGCGCCTCACGCGGACGGCGAGCGCTCGCCGCTGTTCAGCCGTCGAGGCTTGTTCCGGAATTGAGACTTTAGCAGCCGATGTCCGCCAAGCACCCCATCATATGCGTCACGGGATCTTCCGGCGCGGGAACGACGTCGGTACGGCGCACGTTCGAGCAGATCTTCCGTCGCGAACAGATCAACGCTGCCTACATCGAGGGTGACGCCTTCCATCGCTACGACCGCGAGGAAATGAAGGCCAAGATGGCCGAGGCAGAGGATCGCCACAACACGGCCTTCAGCCACTTCGGCGAAGAAGCCAATCTGCTCGCTGAGCTGGAAAGCGTATTCCGCTCCTACGGCGATATCGGCACGGGCAAGACACGGCACTACGTGCACGATGCCGAGGAAGCCGCGAAGTACAAGACGGACTCCGGCAAGTTCACCGCCTGGGAAGAGATCCCCTACAGCAGCGACCTGCTGTTCTACGAGGGCTTGCATGGCGCCGCGGTGACGAAGAACGTCAACATCTCGCGGCACGCCGATCTGAAAATCGGCGTCGTGCCGGTACTGAACCTGGAGTGGATCCAGAAGATCCATCGCGACAAGGAAGAGCGTGGGTACTCGGACGAAGCGGTGATGGACACGATCCTGCGCCGCATGCCGGACTACGTCCACTTCATCATTCCGCAGTTCACGCAAACGGACATCAACTTCCAGCGCATCCCCACGGTCGACACGTCGAATCCGTTTATCGCGCGCTCCATCCCGACGGCGGACGAAAGCTTCGTCGTCATCCGCTTCCGGTCGCCGCGCGGCATCGACTTTTCGTATCTGCTGTCGATGATCCACGACAGCTTCATGTCGCGTGCGAACTCGATCGTCATCCCCGGAGGCAAGCTGGATCTGGCCATGCAGCTGATCCTGACACCGATGATCCTGCAGCTCATGGAACGCAAACGGCGGACGTTCTTCTGAACGCTCTTCGGAGAGCTGGTGGATGACAGTGCGAGAGGCTTCTGGTACCAGAGCGGCATGACGAGACCGTTGATCATTGCGCCATCGATCCTGTCGGCCGACTTCGCGCGGCTGGGCGACGAGGTGCGCACCGTGGACGCAGCCGGGGCGGATTGGATCCACCTCGACGTGATGGACGGGCACTTCGTGCCGAACATCACCTTCGGTCCGCCGGTGATCAAGGCCATCCGCGGCGCATCGAAGAAGGTGTTCGATTGCCATCTGATGATCGCGCCGGCCGATCCGTATCTGGCTGCCTTCGCTGACGCGGGCGCCGACATCATCACCGTGCACGCGGAGGCGGGACCGCATCTCGACCGGTCGCTGCAGGCGATCAGGGCACTTGGCAAGAAGGCCGGCGTGTCGCTCAACCCGGCGACGCCGGCGAGCGTGATCGAGCACGTGCTGGACCGACTGGATCTCATTCTGCTGATGACGGTCAACCCCGGTTTCGGCGGGCAGGCCTTCATCGCGTCCGTCGTCGACAAGGTGGCGCAAGTGAAGGCGCTGGTGGGCAACCGGCCGATCGACATCGAGATCGACGGTGGCATCACGCCGGAGACGGCGCCGCTGGTTGTCGCGGCCGGCGCCAACGTGCTCGTCGCGGGCTCCGCCGTGTTCAAGGGCGGCACAGGCGAGAGCTACGCCGCCAACATCGTCGCAATCCGCGCGGCGGCAGAGAAGGCGCGCGGCCGCGCCGCCGCGTGAGCGTACGCGCCTGTGCGCTTCGACAGCCCGCTACCCATCGATGACGTTCTTCCCGCGCTAACGACGGCTCTGGCCGCGCGCGTTTCCGCCGTGCTGGTGGCGCCGCCCGGTGCCGGCAAGACGACGCGGGTGCCGCTCGCGTTGCTGGACGCGCCCTGGCTTGCCGGTCGCAAGATCCTGGTGCTTGAGCCGCGCAGGCTGGCCGCGCGCGGGGCGGCCGAGCGCATGGCCAAGACTCTGGGCGAGCGCGTGGGCGAGACGATCGGTTTGCGTGCGCGGCTTGCCTCGAAAGTGGGACCGAACACGCGGATCGAAGTCGTCACCGAGGGCGTCTTCACGCGCATGATCCTTGACGATCCCGCATTGGACGGAATCGGCGCGGTGCTGTTCGACGAGTACCACGAGCGCTCGCTGGATGCGGACTTCGGATTGGCCCTGGCGCTCGATAGCCAGTCGAGCCTGCGCGACGACCTGCGCATTCTCGTCATGTCGGCGACGCTGGACGGCGCGCGCGTGGCCGCACTGCTCGGCGACGCACCCGTGATCGAGAGCGCGGGCCGGGCGTTTCCCGTGGAGACACGCTATCTCGGCCGCGATCCGCACGGGCGGATCGACGACCAGATGACCGATGCGATCCTCAAGGCTTTGCGTGCCGAGACGGGATCGATTCTGGCGTTCCTGCCCGGGCAAGGCGAAATCCGCCGCGTCGAGGAGCGGCTGCGCGAACGCGTCAGCGACGCCGGCGTCATTCTGGCTCCGCTCTATGGGGCGATGGACATGGCGGCCCAGGATCGTGCCGTGCAGCCAGCGAAAGCGGGCGAGCGCAAGGTGGTGCTGGCGACGTCGATCGCAGAAACGTCGCTGACGATCGAGGGCGTTCGTGTTGTCATCGACTGCGGACTGGCGCGCGTGCCGCGCTTCGAACCCGACGCCGGTATCACGCGGCTGGAAACCGTGCGTGTCTCGCGCGCTGCGGCAGACCAGCGGCGCGGGCGCGCAGGCCGCACGGTGCCGGGGGTTTGCTTTCGCCTGTGGGACGAGCCGCAAACGAAG
>JAKAXS010000116.1 GCA_021816505.1 Pseudomonadota bacterium | reverse complement strand
AACGACGATTAGCTAGCCTTCCTTCTGAACGTGCGCATGCAAATTCAGAAGCTCGAACTGGAGCGGATCCAGCTCGTCTGCGTAATCCGCTTTCTTCAGCTTCTTGTCGTAGGGATAGCCGCCCGACGTCAAAGCCTTTTCTGCAATATCTTCAGGCAGTTCAGGGTCGTCGATGTTGAACCCTTTGTAGCTGCCGTCCTTGTTCGCCCCGCCAGCCTTCGTCGACTTCGCCATTCCGCCCTGTCCCTTTCGTCGAACTGTCATGTGACTGTTTAACACTGCAGGTCGCAACCGGGCGGGCAAAATTCGCGTCGTCGCGGGTAAGGCTGTTGTGCCTTTGCCCTCCCGCTCTAATGTCAAACCTCGTTAGGACTAGACGGATATGCGGCGGCAAAGGCACTGGCGTTGCTCGGTCTTGCAGACAAATCGGCAGGTGACCCGGACGGTTGGCATCGTCTGCGTGCGGCCAGGCTCGCGCTGCCGCGCTATCACGCGCGGCTGCGGCGCGCCGTCCGCCGTCTCGTCACGACGCGGCGCGGCCGCACCTTTGTTGCCTTCGTCATTTTCTCGGCCCTTGTCGTCAGCGGCAAACTCGGCTTCGGCTGGGCGCTTCTCGCCTTCCTTGCTGTGGCGGGCCTCATGATCGCGACGCCGTCGGAAGACGATAGCCTTGCCATCGAGGCCGCGGCCCGCGACGGCGGCTCCGGCGGTTCACGCGCGACACCGCGTGAGCAGGACGGCTGGCGCGCCGTGATCGATGCATTGCCGGAACCCGCGATCACGCTCGATAGCGCGGGCTACGTCATGCACTACAATGTCTTGATCCGTGATCTCTTTCCCAACGTCCGGGCGCGCCGTCCGTTCTCGCACGTGTCTCGCAACCCCGAACTGATGGAGGCGATCGACCGCGCGGCTGCCGCCCGCGAGCCGATCATCGTAGATCTTTACGAGCGCGTTCCGCTGGAGCGACGCATCTCGGTGACGATCACACGTGTTTCGTCGGCATCCGGCGCGCATGGGCTGCCTGCGATGCTGATCACGTTCCGCGACCAGACCGCGACGGACAAAGTCGCGCAGATGCGGGCCGACTTCATCGCCAACGCCAGCCACGAGCTGCGCACGCCGCTGGCTTCGCTGCGCGGCTTCGTCGAAACCTTGCAGGGCCCCGCGCGCGACGATCCGGCCGCACGCGAGAAGTTCCTCAGCATCATGGCGAGCCAGGCCGCGCGTATGACGCGCCTCATCGACGACTTGCTGTCGCTCAGCCGGGTCGAGATGAAGGTCCATTTGCGCCCCACCGGCGTCGTCGATCTGAACGAGCTATCGGGTTACGTCGCCCAAACGCTCGAGCCGCTCGCGGAGGCCTCGAAGTCTGCCATCGTCGTTCACCCGTTGCCGACGCCGGCACGCGTACGCGGGGATCGCGAGGAACTGGTGCAAGTGCTCCAAAACCTCGCCCACAACGCCTTGAAGTATGGTCGTGAAGGTGGCCGCGTCGACATCCGTCTGGTCCGCGAGCCGGGTACCCCGCGCCGCATCTCGGTCGCGATCACCGACGATGGCCCCGGCATCGCGCCCGAGCACCTTCCGCGTCTCACCGAGCGATTCTATCGCGCCAACGTCGCCACCAGCCGCGAGAAGGGCGGCACCGGCCTTGGCCTCGCGATCGTCAAGCACATCGTCAACCGCCATCGCGGAGACCTGCGCATCGCTTCCCGCGTCGGGCAGGGTTCTACCTTCACCGTCATCTTCGACGAGCTGTAAGCCGCGAACGCAAGATCCGCGTGTAAACGATTGGCTTCGCTTCGCGCCTTGCTATAAACAGGCGCGCATGAACATCCTCGCTTTCGACACCTGCCTGGGAGCCTGCTCCGTGGCCGTCGGCCTCGACGCGGGCGGCGCGTTGGAACAGGTCGAAGCGATCTACGAGGAGATGGCGACCGGCCAGGCGGAGCGCCTGATGCCGATGATCGACGACGCCATGCGCACGGCCGGATTGGGCTTCGCGGAACTGAACCGCATCGCCGTCACCACCGGACCCGGCACGTTCACGGGCACGCGCATCGGCGTCGCCGCGGCCCGCGCGCTTGCCTTGGCGACAGGGGCCAGCCTCGTCGGCGTATCGACATTGGCGCTGATGGCGGAGGCCGCCACGCATGCGATCGGCTCTGCGCGCCAGGGCCGGCCGATTGCCGTTACGGTCGACGCCCATCGCGGCCAGGTTTACGTACAGACGTTTGCGGCCGAAAAAACGATGCCCGACGTTGGTCCGCAACTGCTGACGATCGACGAAGCCGCCGCGCTTGCCGCCACCGGCCCAATCCTGTTCGTCGGTTCCGGTGCCGCAGCCGTCGCAGCCGCCGCCACGGCCGCGGGACACGTTGCCGATGCGGCGCTGCCCGCCCTTCAGCCGAATGCCGCGTTCCTGCTCCTTGCAGCGCAGGCGTATGCACCGCAGGACGGTCCACTCCGTCCCATTTATCTCCGCCCCGCCGACGCAAAACCGCAGATCGGTAAATCCCTCGCCAGAGCCGCCACATGACCGCAAAGATCGATCCCCGCCACATCAGCCTGCTGCTCGCCGGCCCTGACAGGGCGGAGGAGATTGCAGCTCTGCACGTGCAACTGTTTCAACCGCCGTGGGACGCGGCGGCAGTGCGCGCGCTCCTCGAGCATCCGGCCGCCGCGGCCTACGTCGCCCTGATCGGCAATCCGAAACAGACGATCGGCTTCGTCATGAGTCAGATCGCGGGCGATGAGGCCGAGATCCTCTCCATCGCCGTCGATCCTCAGCTCCAGCGCTCCGGCGCCGGCCGCACGATGATGGAGGGGCTGATCCGCGCGCTGCGCCGCGCCGAGATCACGCGGCTCTTTCTTGAGGTCGCGGCTGACAACGAAGCCGCCAAGGCACTCTACGCCAAGCTCGGCTTCAAGGAGATCGGCCGCCGCAAAGGGTATTACGAAAGACCCGGCGCCGCGGCCCAGGACGCGATCAATCTCGCTCTGGAGATTTGATCCACGCTCTCTTATAAGGCCAGAGAGATAGGCCACGTTGGACGAGCGGTATGCCCGAGGGGCACGGCAAGGATATCAATCGCATCGCGCGTCGCTGCGCCGAAGAAGGCCTGCGTATGACCGGCCAGCGCCGGATCATCGCCCAGGTGCTTGCCGAGGCACACGATCATCCCGATGTCGAACTCGTCTATCGCCGCGCGAACGCGCACGACAAGCGGATCTCCCTTTCGACGGTCTATCGAACGGTCAAGCTGTTCGAGGCGAAGGGCATCCTGGAGAAGCACGACTTCGGCCGTGGCCGTGGTCAGTACGAGAGCGCGGAACGCGCCCATCACGATCACCTGATCGATGTGACCACGGGCCGGGTCATCGAATTCCAGAACGACGAAATCGAGAAGCTGCAGGAGGCGATAGCGCGCGAGCTGGGCTTCGAGCTTGTCGGACACAAGCTGGAACTCCACGGCGTTCCCCGCGGCCGCAAGAAAGTGTCATCCTAGTTTCGCAAATCGGTCATACGAGGGTCACATGGGCCGACTGCGCGCCACGCTGATCCTCACAGGCTTCCTCGCATTGACGCTGCCGCTGATGCCGCTGCAGGCGCTGTTCGTTCGCGTCTGGCCGGCTGCCGCGCGCCGCTTTCCGCATTGGTACCATCGCCAGGTTTGCCGTCTGCTCGGCATCCGCCTGCACATCACCGGCGCCGTCGCACCCGGGCGTCCGGTGCTGCTTGTCTCCAACCACACATCCTGGTTGGACATCCCGGTGCTGTCCGCGGTCGCGCCGGTTTCCTTCATTGCGAAGCGTGAAGTCGGCACGTGGCCGTTCGTTTCCGCGCTCGCCCGCCTGCAGCGCACGGTTTTCGTCGATCGCGATCGCAAGCAGGCCGCCGGCCGATCCGCAAACCAGATTGCCGAACGCCTAGGCCGGCGCGATACGATCGTCCTGTTCGCCGAAGGCACATCGAGCGACGGCAATCGCGTGCTGCCGTTTCTGACGTCGCTGTTCGGCGCAGCAAAACCGGCGACGGAAGCTAGCATCGGTCCGCCCGACGACACCGTCGTGCAGACGCTTTCGCTCGTCTACACCAAGCTGCACGGCGTACCGCTCGGGTACTCCGACCGTCCTGGCGTCGGTTGGTACGGCGATATGGAAATGACCAGTCACGCCTGGGCGTTGCTGCAGGCCGGCCCCCTCGACGTTTCGATCGACATCGGCCCGCCGATCCCGTTGGCCGCCTTCGCGGATCGAAAGACGTTGGCGCGTCACACCGAAGCGGAAGTGCGCCGCAACGTCGTTCGTCTGCTTCGCGCCGCACCCCCAGACTACGAAATCGCCGTCGTGGCCCCGCGCGATACCGTCGCGGTGCGGCGCCCGGTCTCGCCGGCCGCCGCTGGCAAATGGCGTTAGCAATAGATTGAATGGCAACGAAGTTTCGCCGTTGCTGACGAAATCACCACTAGACAAGCGCCTGTCGCACTGCTGCAATGCACAAAACAAGCCCGCGCAAGGCGGAACGCGTTTTGCTACGGGCTGTTTCTGAGACGCATCTTATCAGCCGCACTCGGACAACACCGTGGACACCGTCACCAAATCACCTGCATCCGACGTGCTGGAGGCCGAACAGGCTCCGGCCAAGAAGATGTACGTGAAGACGTTCGGCTGCCAGATGAACGTCTACGACAGCGAGCGTATGACCGAGTTGATGGCGCCGCAGGGTTACAGCGAGACGGCTGACATCGGCGAGGCGGACCTCGTCATTCTCAATACCTGTCACATCCGCGAAAAGGCGGTGGAGAAGGTCTACTCGGATCTCGGCCGCATACGCCAGACGAAGGACGAGCGCCGCAGCGCCGGTAAGCAGACGGTCGTGGCGGTCGCGGGTTGCGTGGCTCAGGCCGAAGGCGCGGAGATCGCGCGCCGCGCGCCGGTGGTGGATCTGGTTGTCGGCCCGCAAAGCTACCAGACGTTGCCCGATCTCATCGCGCGTGCCCAGTCGACCGGGCGCAGTGTCGTGGAAACGCACTTTCCCGAGCAGGACAAGTTCTCTCAGCTGCCCATCGCACGCACCGCCAAGACGACGACGGCATTCCTCACCGTGCAGGAAGGTTGCGACAAGTTCTGCACCTTCTGCGTGGTGCCGTACACGCGCGGCATGGAATACTCGCGCACCGTTTCCGAGCTGACGCGCGAGGCCGAAAAGCTGGCCGAACAAGGCGTCCGCGAGTTGACGCTGCTCGGACAGAACGTCAATGCCTATCACGGCGAAGGGCCCGACGGCACGCCGTGGTCTCTCGCCAAACTGCTTCGGCGGCTCGCGCAGATCGATGGCCTGGAGCGGCTGCGCTACACGACGAGCCATCCGCGCGACATGAGCGACGACCTGATCGCTGCGCATGGCGATGAACAAAAGTTGATGCCGTTCCTGCACCTTCCCGTGCAGTCCGGCGCCGACCGCATCCTCGCCGCGATGAACCGCAAGCACACGATCGCGGAGTATCGCCGCGTCATCGCCAAGATCCGCGCGGCTCGTCCCGATCTCGCGGTGTCGACGGACTTCATCGTCGGCTTCCCGGGCGAGACGGACGACGAATTCGCCCAGACGCTGGATCTCGTCGACGAGATCGGCTTCGCCCAGGCCTTCACGTTCAAGTACTCGCCGCGTCCCGGCACACCCGCCGCCAAGCTCGGCGATCAGGTGCCGGAGCCGGTCAAGACGGAGCGCTTGTCACGTCTGCTGGAACGAATGGACCGTCAGCAGTCGGCCTTCACCGCCAGTCTGGTGGGCCGCACCCTTCCCGTGCTGTTCGAAAAGGCCGGGCGCGGCGAGGGCAAGCTTGTCGGCCGTTCACCTTATATGTTCCCCGTCACGGTCGAGGCGCGCGCCGGATTCATCGGCGAGATCGCGCCGGTGCGGATCAGCGCGGCAGGCCCCGCAAGCCTTTCCGGCGAGCTCGTGGTTTAATGCAACGCATTGTTATTGCTGAATAACTGCGACGCGCATCATCTCATGCCGCTGTTACGTGTCCTGTGTATGGTGGCCTTTGCGCATCTCACGGGAAGCCCTATGATGGGGTACCATTTGCACGTGCGGATGAGGTGACATTGACCGTCAGGAGAAGCTTTTGACAGGATTTCGCGGGCAGCCGGCGGCCGGCGCGGGGCGCGGAGGCAAACCGCAGGGTGGCCGGCTTCAGCCGGTCGGCAGAGGCACGCCAACGGGAAAATCTCAGGCGTCGACCAAGCGCATCGTCGTACCCTTCGAAGACAACCGCTATCTGTCTCAGCTCCTTGGCGAGCATGATGCCAACCTGGCCTTGATCGAAGACCGGCTGGGGGTGGAAGCGCATGCGCTCGGCAACGTGGTCACCATCACCGGCCCCGAAACGTCATGCGACATCGCTCGCGTCGTGCTCGAACAACTTTACCGCCGCGTCTCCGCCGGAGAACATATCGGCCCAGGTGACTTCGACGGCCTGATCCGCCACGCCCGCCAGCAGCCGGTCGCCGCCGACACCAGCGCGGACGGCCAGGCGCAGATCGCCACGCGCCGCAAGGTCATCAAGGCACGCACGACGATGCAGAGCACGTACATGCGTGCCCTGCAGAGTTCCGATCTCGTGTTCGGCATCGGTCCGGCCGGCACCGGCAAAACCTATCTCGCCGTCGCCTACGCGGCCCACTGCCTCGAGCGCGGCATCGTCGAACGCATCATTCTCTCGCGCCCCGCCGTGGAAGCGGGCGAGCGTCTCGGCTTCCTGCCGGGCGACATGCGCGACAAGGTCGACCCCTACCTGCGCCCGCTCTACGACGCGCTGTACGATGTGCTGCCGCCCGAAAAGGTCGAACGCGACATCGAAGCCGGCGTCATCGAAATCGCCCCCCTCGCGTTCATGCGCGGGCGAACGCTCTCGAACGCCTGTGTCATCCTCGACGAAGCCCAGAACACGTCGAGCATGCAGATGAAGATGTTCCTGACGCGTCTCGGCGAAGGTTCGAAGATGACGATCACCGGCGATCCTTCGCAGATCGACTTGCCGCCGGGCATGACGTCCGGCCTGGAAGAAGCCGTCCGCCTGTTGGATGGCGTTCAGGGCATCGAAGCCATTCGTTTCGCCAATGTCGACGTTGTGCGGCGTGACCTTGTGGCCAAGATTGTCGAGGCCTACGATGCGCTCATCCCGGCACAGAAGAAGCCCAAAGTCTGACGATGCCCGACGACTGCGACAGTAGCATCTCACTGCAACAAGCCGCCGCCGAGGTGGACGAACCACCATCGCCGGGCGGCTGGTTGCGCGTCGACGTCGTGCCCGATGCGGGCGATTGGGCTGCATTCGAGCCGATCGATCAACTCGTGATGTCTGCGGCCGCTGCGCTGGAGATGCACTCCCGCTTCGCCGGTCACGGGCTGGCGGATGCGTGCGTGGCGCTGTCGGACGACGCCAACGTGCGCGCGCTGAACGCATCCTATCGCGGTCTCGACAAGCCGACCAACGTGCTGTCATTCCCCGCGGGCTCCGGCCCGCGCGACGGCGTGATCCCACTCGGTGATATCGTCCTGGCGGTGGAAACCATCGCGCGCGAGGCCGAGGAACAGGGCATCGCGCCCGTACAGCATCTGCAGCACCTCGTCGTGCACGGCCTCCTGCATCTTCTCGGCTACGACCACGAGACCGAGGAAGAAGCCCAGGAAATGGAATCTCTCGAGATCGAGGTGCTCGCCTCTCTCGGCATCCCCAATCCCTACACAGAGCCCCCCGAGGCGAAGGTCTGATCGATTATGAGCACGGAGCAGAATGGCCGCACGGAAGCTG